>CAZJRV010000133.1:0-7848 GCA_964548235.1 uncultured Verrucomicrobiota bacterium | reverse complement strand
GCAAAGAAGAAGCCGCCGCCGCCACGCTGCGAATGATGCAACGCTTCCAAGGCGGCGGCAATTAATTGGCAGACGATCAAAAATGGAATCAAACTCAAATGGCAACGGTACCTCCATCATTCGCATTGAGGGGATGAAAAAAGTATACGACCTCGGCGAGGTCAAGGTGCCGGCACTGGCGGGGGTGGATATTGAAATCAAGGAAGGCAGTTACGTGGCGATCATGGGGCCATCGGGTTCCGGCAAATCCACACTGCTCAATCTGCTAGGCTGTCTCGACCGGCCCACGGATGGTCGATATTTTCTCGGCGAACAGGATGTGTCGCTGATGAGCGACGGTGCCCTGTCCGAAGTGCGCGGCCAGCGCATTGGCTTCATTTTCCAATCCTACAACCTCATCCCGCAGCTGGATGTGGTGGAAAACATCCACGTGCCACTTTTTTATCAGGGCAAACAGCTCTCCGCCCATCGCGAGCATTGCGAGGAACTGGCCCGGCTGGTAGGCCTGGGCGACCGGCTCGATCACCGGCCGCTGCAGCTTTCCGGCGGCCAACAACAGCGCGTCGCCGTGGCGCGGTCGCTGGTGAATGATCCGCTGATGATTCTGGCCGACGAGCCCACGGGAAATCTCGATTCCAAAACCGGCCAGGAAATTCTTGGGTTGCTCGACACGCTCCACTCGCAGGGCAAAACCATCGTGGTTGTCACCCACGGCCAGGATGTGGCAGATCGCGCCGACCGTGTGATTAATCTCAAGGACGGCCTTGTGGATCGCGACGTGATCAACCAACAAAATTGAGATGGGAATTTTCCGCGCCATCATCCAGGGCGTCAAGAGCCTCATGCTCTATCCGCTGCGCTCCATGCTCACCATGCTGGGCATCATCTTTGGCGTGTGCTCAGTAATCGCAATGCTCGCCATTGGCGAGGGGCAAAAACAAAAGGCCGAGGAGGAAATTAAGAAACTCGGCGCCATCAACGTCATCATCACCAGCCAGAAACCCATCGCCCAGGAAGTGCAGGGCCAGCGCACCGGGTTTGTGGCCAAGTACGGCGTGAAGTACGATGACGCCGCGCGCATTGCCGCTTTGCGCGATGCCGGTGTGGTGCGCGTGTTGCCCGAGAAAATCCGGCGCGAGGATGTGGCCTTCGATCAGTTTGTAAAAAAAGACCGGGCGATTTACGGCACCACGCCATACTTCCTGGAGTTCAGTCAGGCCGAGGTGGTGATGGGACGTTTCCTTACCGAGGAGGACGAGATGACCAAGAACAATGTGTGCGTCATCTCCACCTCGCTGGCCTCGGATTTGTTTGCGTACCAAAACCCGCTCACCAACGAGATCAAGGTGGGGAAATATTATTATCGCGTGATTGGGCTGGTGCGCACGCCGGCGGATTTGTTGCGGGATCTCAAGGAACAAAAAAAACGCGCGTTGGGCGAGGCCGCCCTAGCCGAGACGACCGCCAAGCTGGAGGCGCAGCTGGCCGATCGGAATGCAACCATCGCCGCGCGCCGCTCGAAATTAAAAAGCGGTACAGCCAAGGAACGCATGGTTGGCGAGCTAATCGAGCTGGAAGATTCCATCGAGAACGCAGAGATCCTGAGGCTGAACAAGCTTCCGCCCATCGTGTTCCAGGAACGCCTTGAGAGTCAGGACACGCCGGAGTCCAAATGGTTTGCCGACCAATCCGGAAAGGAATTTTTCGTGACGCCCGACAGCTGGGTGTATGCTCACGAGGATGGGAAGGCCGAGCTGGCAGGCCACCTCGCCCATGGGCGCGTTAAGCGCTGGGCGTTGGAGGCGGATTTTGGCGATGAAGAAAGCAACCTCGACAAGGCCAATGAATTTTATGGCGACGTGTATATTCCATTCCAGACATTGCGGCAGGATTATGGCGACCGAGAATTCAAGCGCCAATCCGGCGGCATCTCGGCCAAGGAAGTGCAGATCGACCGGCTGCGCGTGCAGTTTGACCACATGAGCCACGTCATCCCCGGCGCAAGGATGCTCGAGCGCACCATGCGCTACGAACACCGGGACATCGAGGACTTCGTCATCCGCGTGCCGCTGGATGAGCTGGCCACCGCGCGCAAGATCAACCTCATCTTCACCATCGTGCTGGCCACCATCGCGTCCATCTCGCTCATCGTTGGCGGCATTGGCATCATGAACATCATGCTCGCCACCGTCACCGAGCGCACACAGGAGATTGGCGTGCGCCGCGCGCTGGGCGCGAAAAAACTGCACATCATCCGCCAGTTTCTTGTGGAAACCAGCGTTCTCTCCGTGGTCGGCGGCATGCTTGGCATCGCGTTGGGGTTTGCCGCGCCAAAAGTTGCGAAATGGTTTTTGGCCGTGAACCACCAGTATGAATTGGAGATCATTTTCACCAGTTGGTCCATTGCCCTAGCGTTTGGCATTTCCGTTCTCATCGGCATTATTTTTGGCATTTACCCCGCCATCCGCGCGGCAAATCTTGACCCCATAGAAGCCTTGCGGCATTCTTGATGCTTGGGGTTGCGGCGGGGTTTGATTAAATCCCGCGCAGCCGCGTCCAACCCACCCATGAGCGAGCAATACAAATCAGAGACCCCGGACCGGGGCGGTTTTGCCGTTGGCAAATTGCTGGCGTTATTGGGCGCGATTATTGTCGTGGCCGGCATCGTGCTGGCCGGCCGGCATTGGGCAGGGCAGAAAAAAGAAGCGGCGCGTGGTCTGGATTATTGGCAGGCGGAGAAATCCGATTTTCAGGTGACGGTGAAACTTACCGGCGAATTGGTGTCCACTGACGTGGAGAAGATCCAGTGCGGTTTGGAGGGCACCACCACCATCGAGTCTATTGTGGACGAAGGCACTGATGTGGAGGGCAACACAATGTACACCGTCAAGGAAGGCGACACGCTCGATTCCATCGCCAAATATCAGGACAAGGACGCGCTCTCCATTCAGTTGCTCAATGAAAAACGCGATGTGGATTGGGAAAACCTGCCTGTGGGTGAGGAGATCGAGATTCCCGGGGATCTGTTGGTGGAGCTGGATCCGCTGGGGCTGGAGGAACGCATCAGCAATCAGGAAATTTCAGTGCAACAGGCCGAGAACAATCTCAACCGCGCCAAGGGCAACATGGAGATTTTGGAATACTCCACTGCTTTGGCCATGAAAACGGCCGAGAACACCTACACCAACGCCGTGCTGAATCTTGACAAGGCCCGTAACAGCACGGTGAAAAACCACGTGAAGGATTTGAAGGGCCAAATCACCAACCTTACCAACAAGGTTTCAATCTCCGAGGCCAAGCTGAAGTGGCTAAAGGAACTGGAGGCGAAGCAGTTCCTGTCAAAAATGTCACTGCGCGAGGAGCAGCAAAAGGTAGCCGAATTCCGCCACAACATCGAGATGGCTCAGGCGCAGCTGGATGCCTATGAGAAATATGACAAGGTCACCCTGCTCAGCATGCGCGAGCTGGACGTGGCTGAGGCACGGGTGAACATGAAAAAGACGGAGGTCAAAAACGCCGCCGACCTGCGGGACGCCAATTCCACCGTGTTGACCATGGGCAAGACGCTGGCGTTCCAGCATAAGAAACTCAAGGACTTCCAGGAGCAAATGGCCAACACCAAAATCTACGCGCCCACCAGCGGACGGGTGGTTTATTTTTCGGAAAGCTACAAGGAGTTTGGCCCCATCATGAACGGCGCACGCGTGCATCGCGGCCGCAACCTCATCAAGCTGCCCAAGACAAAATCATTCAAAGTAAAGCTCGACGTACCGCAGGCCAAGCGCCGCCAGCTGCGCCCCCCCAGCAAACAGCACCCCCCGATGAAAGCATGGGTGGAAATCGAGGGCGTCACCATCCCCGGCACCCTTTCCAAGCTGGCCACCACGGTGGATACCAACCAGCGCCGCCATAGCGAGACCATCGTGTTCAATGCAGAAATCACGTTTGACGACAACAGCCTCGTGCCCCCCACCGCCTCCGAAGGCATCAGAGCGCGCGTGGAAATTGAGGTCATCAATCTCGACGGCGACAACCAGTGCATCAAGTTGCCCAACCAATGCGTTACCAAGCGCGTGCGCGATGGCTTGTCCGAGCAGGGTTGCTGGGTGCTGAACCCCAAGACCCAAAAGCCCGAGTGGCGCCCTGTGACCTTCGAGTATTTCGACGAGCAATTCGTCGCCATCAAGGATGAGCCCGGCAATGGCCGCGGGTTGCAGTCCGGCGAATGGGTGCACCTCTCGCCGCTGACCGAGGCGGAAAACCTGAACCTCGAGGAAGGCGTGGCCAACAAAACCCAGCATGGCGCCGAGCCCACCGCCGGCCAATAGCCGCGCGCTTCAAGCATCGTGCACGGGTTGTCCCTCATCCGCATTATCGCCGTCGGCTTCAAGAGCTTGAAGCTCCACAAGCTGCGCAGTGCCCTCACGATGCTGGGCATGATCATCGGCGTGTGGGCGGTCATCACGCTGGTGGCCATCGGCGAGGGCGCCAGCCAGGATGCACAGGAAGCCATCCGGGCGCTTGGCGCGCAGAATGTCATCATTCGCAGCGTGAAGCCGCTTTCGGACAAGGTGCAAATTCAGGGGCGCGAACACGAGTGGGTAGCCAACTATGGGCTGGATAACGACGACGCCGTGCGCATTCGCGAAACTGTGCCCGGCGTGAAGCGGGTGTTGCCCATTCTCACCCAGCGCAAAAACGCCATGCACGGCATGCGCAATCACGACTGCCAACTCATCGGCACCTTCCCGGATTACCCCGCGTTCACTCAGTCGCGCGTGTTGGTGGGGCGCTTCCTGAATG
Source organism: uncultured Verrucomicrobiota bacterium (assembly GCA_964548235.1). Classification (GTDB taxonomy): domain Bacteria; phylum Verrucomicrobiota; class Verrucomicrobiia; order Limisphaerales; family UBA1100; genus JACNJL01. The sequence continues at coordinate 3,045 of CAZJRV010000133.1, read as the reverse complement.
AGTTTGAGGAGATCAACCACATTTCATCGTGCGTCATCACGCTGGAGATGGCGGAGAAATTATTCGTCGGCCAAAACCCGTTGTTGCAGAAAATTGAAATCCGCGGGTTCGAATCCGAGCAAATTTTTCAGGTCGTCGGCGTGTTGCAGGAGCGCACCGACAGCATCAAGCGCACCCAGTCCAAGGACGCCGCCGGGCGCACCACTTCCGCCAATGTTTACATTCCGTTGTCCACCTTCAAGGCGTTGTACACCACCAAGAACATCGATCGCAGTCCCGGCATGTTGAAGGTGGAACGCGTGGAGCTTTCGGAAATCCGCGTGGAGTTTGGCTCCGTGGAGGAGGTCATCCCCAGCCTGCCGCGCCTGCGTGATGCGTTGGACACCGTGCGACAGGGCGTCGTCGATTACGAAATTCAGGTGCCCATCAACGAGCTCAACACCCTCAAGGCGCAGAAAGCGCGCGACACCCGCATGCTGATGTACATCGCCTGCATCTCGTTGTTGGTCGGCGGGATTGGCATCATGAACATCATGCTCGCCACCGTCACCGAGCGCACACAGGAAATCGGCATCCGCCGCGCGCTGGGCGCCACGCGTGGCGACATCACCGTGCAATTCCTCACCGAGACGTTGATGCTGTGCCTCATTGGCGGTAGCATCGGCGTGGTGGGCGGCTGGGGGTTTGCCGCCTTCCGCCATCACATTCTCGAGACCACCACGCTAGTGACCGATTGGTCCGTGCTGCTGGCCTTTGGATTGTCGGTGATGGTGGGCCTAATTTTCGGGATGTACCCCGCCCGCCGCGCCGCCGACCTCGACCCCATTGAAGCTCTTCGGCACACTTAAAACCGATTTTCCGACAATTTGGCACGGGACTAGCTAGAATAGTGTCATAATGATCAACCGGTCTGAATCCGGCTGATTTTGTATTAAATCCCCGCCGAGGCGGGTGGATTCTCACGCAATTGGAGTGAGATTCACGCGCACCGTTGCGAACAAGTCGAACAAGGCCGAAAAATGAAAAAAAACTATTCTTCTCTAGGATTCACGCTCATCGAGTTGTTGGTGGTCGTTGCCATAATCGGCATCCTCGCCAGCATGTTGCTGCCGGTGCTGGCCAAGGCTAAGCAGAAGGCAAATGACGTCAAGGCGATGAACAACATGAAGCAGATAGCCCTCGCGTTCCAGATGTACGTAGGCGACAACGAGGAGACGTTCCCAAAGGTATATGGCGGAGCCGGCGGTGTCGGTCGGCCGATGTGGCTGAACTACCGATCCCCCCAGGACAGCGAGATTCTGCAGTACCTCACCAGCAAGGATGTTACGGACTTGGATAAAATTTTCCGACATCCGAAGGACAGATATTACAAAAAACGCAGCTATAAGTACAGTTTCTCCATGAACGCTCGCTTGAGCAACCGGCCGTCGATGTTTGCCAGTCCGCAAAATATGGCGATCGTGCTGGAGGAAGCGTGCCAGCATGATCAGGCTGACCGCGTGAATGCCACGGATGGCTCACAGAACCGCTCCGGCTACCGCTGGAGCTGGCGCGCGGATGCCATCGACCCGAAGACGGGCCAATACACCGGCAAAACCTGCCGCGAGGTGCCCATTAATGATCCCTACATGCTGGCCACCTGGAACGGGCGACTCAAGCTTTGCGACCCGGACACGGTGACCTTCCGTCACATGGATGATTACCAGCAATTGCTGGATGATCAAAGGGCCGGCAAGCTGGACAAGGCGCGCATCCTTGAGGTGTGCAACACGCCCAGTGCGCACGTCATCTTTGCCGATTACCACATTGGCCTTGCATCACGCACCGAGGCCAAGCATCCGGGCTACATGGAGCCGGAACAGAATTCGGCTGCGCTGCCACACATCGGGTTTGAAAAGAGGCGCTAATTTTTCAGCATCCTGTCCACGACGACCCTGCGCAAGCGGGGTCGTTTTTTTTGGAGCCATTGGGAGGTTTCAGCTGCAGGCAATCACGTGGGAAATTATTTTTCTGCCGAGAACCCTTCCCGAATTGCTTTCATCTGTGACCGCGCCATGGTCTTTTCCCTGTCAGAGAGGGATTGTTCCAAATCAGCCAGTGCCTGCTGGAGATCCACGGCATTTTTCAATTCCTCATCCTCCGCAGCAAGGACCAGCCAGATGTATGCGGTCATGTTTTCTTTCGGGACATCCTCGTTGCCCTGGTAATAGGTCATGCCCACGTTCATCATTTCATGGGAGTCCCCCTTGCGTGCGGCTTCCTCGGAAAGCTTGATCGTGGTGGCGGCACTCTCGGAGCTATCGACGTCTGAAATTTTATCATCACCGCAACCGGCCCAGAGTGCGACGGCAAGGCAGGCGACACCAATCGAAATTGAGGAAAGCTTCATATCCCGTCATTCTTCCAGAATCTGCGCGGTTGGCAAGGGAAAAGTGGGCCCGTCTGGGGCAAGAAAATTCTCATTCGCATTGACCCATCCGATTCCGTTGCCTAGCATCGCCCCTTCACGTTTTACCGTTATGAGATTTGGCATTAACTCCTTTTTGTTCACTTCGCCGTTTACGACGAAATCCACCAACCTCTTTCCCAAGTTCAAAAAATGGGGCTTCGATACCATCGAGATTCCCATCGAGGCACCCGAACATATCGACTCGGTGAAAGTCCGCAAGTCCCTCGACAAGCACGGGCTCGCGTGCGGCTCCGTCTGCGCTTGCATGGGGCCGGGGCGCGACTTTCGCGGCAGCGGCAAGGACCAGCGCGAGGCGATGAAGTACTGCAAGGCGCTCATCGACCACATGGTGAATCTTGGCTGCCCGTCGCTGATCGGCCCGGTGTACAGCGTCGTCGGCAAAGCCGATGCCGTGGAGCCGAAGGAACAAAAACGCGAGTTCGCGCTCGTGGTCAAAAACCTCAAGGTACTCTGCGCATACGCCGAAAAGAAAGGCGTGCAGATTTGCGTGGAACCGCTCAACCGGTTTGAGACGGATTTCCTCAACACCTGCGAAAAAGGGCTGCGTCTCATCAAGGCGGTCAACAGCCCCGTGC
>CAZJRV010000132.1:0-7889 GCA_964548235.1 uncultured Verrucomicrobiota bacterium | reverse complement strand
GTTGGCGTTGCCTGTGACGGAGGCCAACTTTGAGACGTGGCGGGAGGTGGTGCATCAACTGCAGCGGGGCGACATGCCGCCAAGGGATCAGGAGCAGCGGCCCAAGGCGGATGCGCGACGGGCTTTTTTGGAAAAGGCGTTGCCGGCACTGGCGCGGCACGAGGCGGATGCGCGTGGGCCGGCGGATCCATTGATGCGGCTTTCGAACCATCAACTGGCACATAGCCTACAAGATTTGCTGGGCATCTCGCGGCACGTGGCGGAGAGTTTGATTGAGGATCCAGTGCACAAGCATGGATACTCGTTGCAGCAGGATTACGAAATTTCCGGCGGCTACATGGGGCTGTACCTCAAGCAACTGCGGTTGGCCATTGCCGATGCCACGCCGGACCCGGCGGTGAAGGAGGAGATTTTCCAGCTCACCGGCAGCGATTGGGAGCAGCAGCATTATCTCACCAGTTGGGGCATGAGCGAGCGCAGCCGGCGCAATCTTTATCAAGGCCCGAAATGGCTGGGCGACAAGTTCGAGATTCCCCTGCCGCCCAAGCACGAGTACCGGATGTACCTGAAGGATAACCGGCCCGAGGGCGAGTTTCGCGTGCGCATCACGGTGCGCAACGAGCCGCCTGGCAAAGAGGGGAAGGCGTCGCCGCAGGAGCTTTCGTTGTATCTCGATGAAGGATTCATGCGCCCGTACAAGCGCGTGGGCAACATCACGGTGCCCGTGAAAAAAGGGCCGCAGACTTTCGAGCTGTTCGGCAATGTGCGCGACTGGGTGGGCCTGAGCCTGGAGCCGATTGACCGCACGCCGACTACCAACAAGCGCGCCATGCGGCAGCGTCTCAAGACGTGGCGCATACTTTCCATTCAAAACAACAACGCGCTGGTCGGATTCCCACAGCCGAGGGCATTCGGTGAGGCGGACCGCAGCGGCGAGGTGTATCTCGTGCGGCCGGATGATGTTTGGATGGATGCCTTTGGCGCACAACGCGGGCTCATCCGCTCCTACCTCGGCCCGGCCGCGGCGCATCCCGGGGGGAAAGGCAAGACGCCCTCGATCTTCCGCGAGGCGATGAAAAGCCACGGGCACGTGGTGGTGGAACAAGTGGAGTTCGAGCTGCCTTATCGCGCCAGTTGGCCTCCGGCGTTTTTGAAACAGTTCATGACCGCCGGCAAATTTGATCGCAAAATGCTGCCGGAAAAAATGCGCGCCTTTGCCGCGCGCGCGTGGCGGCGGCCCATTGACCGTGAAATGGGTGCTTATATTAACCGCGTGTTTGCCGAGGAATTCGCCGCCGGCGCCACGGAGTTGGAAGCGCTGCGCAGCGCGTTGGCGGTGGTGTTGAGCGATCCGAAATTTATGTACCTCTCGCGCACGGTCACGGACGCGCGCGCACGCAATCACGAGCTGGCCTCGCGCCTCGCGGGATTTTTGTGGAACGGCCCGCCGGACGCCAAGCTGCTGGCGCTGGCCGATCAAGCCAAGCCGCTGGATGACGCCACGCTCGCACGCGAGGTGGATCGGCTGCTGGCGGATGCGCGGGCCCAGCGGTTCGTCGCGGACTTCACGGCCCAGTGGATCGGCTTCAGTGCATTTGATCAAATTGCCATCGATCCCAACTACTACCGCGGTTGGCGGCCCACCACCAAGGCGTCGATGAAAGGCGAGAGCATCGCGTTCCTCGGCGAATTGCTCCGCAACGATCTCAGCTGCCTGAATCTGCTCGATTCCGATTTCGTGACGGTCAACGAACGTGTCGCCAAACATTACGGCATGGAAGGTGTGGCGGGGCAGAAGTTCGCGCGCCAACCGGCGCCAACCGGCCGCGGCGGCGTGCTGACGCAAGCTGCCTTGATGCTCGCGTACTCCAACGGCCAGGACGCGCATGCCGTGAACCGCGGCGTGTGGCTGCGCGCGCGGTTGCTGGGCGATCCACCGTCCGAACCGCCACCGGACGTGCCTGCATTGGTCGATCTGCCCGCTGAGAAGGTTGATGCGTTTTCCATCAAGCAAAAGCTGGAGGCGCATCGCGTGGGCACCTGTTACGATTGCCACAAGGACATCGACTCGTGGGGCATCGCGATGGAGGGCTTTGACGCGATCGGCTTGCCGCGCGAGAAGATTTTGTCCATCGGCACCAAGCGACGGCAGTTTCATCCGGTGGTGAAGGAAGTGGAAATCGGCGGCCAAAAAATCGACGGCATGGCGGCGTTGAAAAAATACCTCCGCACCGAGCGGGCGGATGAATTTGCGCACGGTTTCACCGGCCATCTGCTATCCTACGCCATCGGCCGGCCGCCGACCTATCGCGACAACGCTGAAATTGTGCGCCTGAAAAAGATTTTCCAAAACGACGACCACAAAATGCGCACGCTCATCAAGGCTATCGTGACGTCAAAATTATTTAAGGGCACCGAATGAACAACGCAACGCAACTGAATCGACGACACTTTTTACACGGGGCCGGCGTGGCCCTCGCCTTGCCGTGGCTGGAGAGCCTGCAGGCCGCGGCACCTGCCAAAAATGCCGCGCCGCCGAAACGTTTTCTCGCGCTGTACGTTGGGCACGGCTTTGCCATCACGCTGGGGGACGATCATCCGGCGCGCGACTGGAGTTGGTACCCACGCGTGATCGACGGCAAAATGAAGTTCGGCAAATCAATGACCGGCTTCAATGAATTCACCGACCAAACGACTGTGCTCTACGGCCTCGAACATCCGCGCGTGATCCGCGCCAATGGCCATGGCACGGCGGATTCCTTCCTCACCGGCAGCAACATCGGCGATGCTGTGAAGTATCCTTCCATCGATCAGGTCGCCGCCGAGGTGCACGGTAAAAAGACGCGTTACCCCAGCCTCGCGCTCGGCAACGAAGGCGGCCTCGGCACCAAGGGCACCTCTCGCACGCTCTCGTACAACCGCTTTGGCCGGCCGATTCCATCCTCCAACAATCTATTGGCGTTGTACGACAACCTGTTCAACTCCGACCCCAAGCTGCAGCGCGGCAACAAGCGTCAACTCGCTACCGGGCGCCGGCTGGTCGATCGCGTGCTCGAGAGCCACAAGGATTTGCAACGCCGCCTTGGCCGCGCCGATTCCGAAAAGCTCGAGCATTACCTGCACTCCATTCGCGACGTGGAGAAGGATATTGAGCGCATGCAAAGCTGGTCGGACACACCGAAGCCGCAGGTTGACGCCAAGCAACTCGCGCTGGAAGCCACCGTGAAGGAACCCGCCGCCTTCATCCGCACGATGTACAATCTGATTTACCTCGCCTTCCAGACCGACACCACCCGCTACGCCACCTACATGCTGCAGAGCATGGGCGGCGGTGCGTGGGATAGCATTCCGCAAACCCTCGGCATCGGCGGCAACCACCACGGCCTCGCCCACGCCGGCATCGGTCGCAAACCCGAGGGCAGCGGTCTGGCCAAGTACGATCAATTTCAGGGCGAGCTGCTCACTGAGTTCATCCAGAAACTCGCCGCCACCCCCGAGGCCAACGGCAGTCTGCTCGACAACACGCTCATTTACTACGGCTGCAGCAACAGCCGCACCCACGTGAACCGCGACTACCCGCTCCTCCTCTGCGGCGGCAAAAACCTCGGCCTCCGCCACGGCCAGTTCCACATGCTTAAAGACCGCAAAGTGCCGCTCAACAACCTCCACGTCTCAATGCTCAATGCCTTGGACGTCCCCGTCGAACGATTCTCCGACAGCACCGGCAACCTTGACGACGTCATCCTAAAGGCGTAATTAGTTGCTGATGAAACGACGCACCTTCCTCCAAACCACCACCGCGGCCGCGGCCACTTTGGCGCTGCCGAATCTGATAACTGCCAAGGACAAGAAAGCCATTGTGCTTGGGGATGGGGAATTCCAGTACACTGTGCAGCACGGCTGGGGCAAATTGCCCGAGGGCCACACCTATGGCAATGCCTCGCACGGGGTGGCCATTGACAAGGCGGGATTGATTTACATCACGCATCAGGGTCGGCCGGATTCGATTTTTGTTTTTGAACCGAGCGGCAAGTTTGTAAAATCGATGGGCAAAGTCCACGCGGGTAGCGGGCACGGCATCGACATTCGCGAGGAGGATGGCACGGAGTACATTTATCTTTCGCCAAGCAACGCGAGCCTGAGCTTCACCAAAATGACGATGAAGGGCGAGGTAGTTTGGCAAATGGGCCAGAAACAGCTGGGCGAACTCAGCGGCAAATATCCAGGCCGTTATCGCCCCACCAATGCGAGCTTCTCGCCCGATGGCGGCTACTTCCTGGGCGACGGATACGGCGGCGGCTACATTCATCAGTTTGATAAAAAGGATCGCTACGTGCGCACCCTCGGCGGCGGTGGCACGGCCAATGGAAAGTTTCGCACCCCGCATGGACAATGGCTTGATGCCCGCGATGGCACGCCCAAGCTCGCCGTGTGCGATCGCGCCAACAAACGCCTGCAATGGTTCGATATGAACGGCAAACACCTCCGCACTCAGGGCGGTTTTCTGTTTCCGGCTGACATCGATGTGCAGGGTGACCTGATGCTGGTGCCCGACCTGCACGCACGTATTACGTTGCTGGACAAAAACAACAAGGTCCTCACCCACCTCGGCGACGACGAAAAGTGGCGTGCCCGGGCATTGAGCGCCGGCTTCCGAGGCAAACGCTCCGAGTGGCATGACGGCCGCTTCATTCACCCTCACGACGCCTGCTTCGACAAGGACGGCAACATCTTCTGCGTCGAATGGGTCGTTGGCGGCCGCGTGACGAAGTTGACGAAGGTTTGAGGGAAAACCTTGGTCCACGGAAATTCTAAAATTGACGCGCGCACTTATCATTCTCTGTGCCCTCTGCGCCTCGGTGGTTCAAATGGACGCGGCGGCCAAGCCGAACGTTCTCTTCATCGCCATCGATGACTTGAACGACTGGATCGGTTGTCTTGGCGGCCTTCCGCAGGCTCGCACGCCGAATATGGATCGGTTGGCGGCCTCGGGTGTACTCTTCACCAATGCCCATTGCCCGGCGCCAGCGTGTAATCCATCGCGCACGGCGATTTTAACCGGCCAATCGCCGCATCGCTCCGGCCTCTATCGCAACGACCAAAGTATGCGCGAAATTCTGCCCAAGGCGGAGTTGCTGCCCAAAACCTTCGCGCGCGCCGGTTGGTGGACGGGTGGCTCGGGCAAGATGCTGCATTACTTCATCGATGCCCGTTCGTGGGACGAATATTTCCCGAAGAAGGAAACGGAGAATCCTTTCCCGCGCACGTTGTATCCAAAGAAACGTCCGGTGAGCATCCCGCGTGAGCCGTGGCAATATGTGGAAACCGACTGGGCCGCGTTGGATGCCACCGATGAGGAATATGGCGGCGACGTGCTCGTGGCCGATTGGGTAGGCAAACAACTGGCCAAACAACACGCCAAACCCTTTTTCCTCGCCTGCGGCTTTTATCGGCCGCACGAGCCGTGGTTTGTGCCCAAGAAATATTTCGCGCCGTTCCCGCTGGAATCCATCCAGTTGCCGCCCGGCTACAAGGCCGACGACCTTGAGGATCTCCCGCCCGAGGGCAAACGCCGGGGGCCCAACCGCTACTTCGACCACATCCGGAAACACAAGCAGTGGAAGCCCGCCGTTCAGGCGTACCTCGCCTCCATTTATTTTGCTGACACCATGCTCGGCCGCGTGCTCGAGGCGCTGGAGAAAGGGCCGAATGCCGACAACACCATCGTAGTGTTGTGCAGCGATCACGGCTGGCATCTGGGCGAGAAACAGCACTGGCAAAAGTATACCGCTTGGCGGGTGTGCACGCGGGTGCCGTTAATCATCCGCGTGCCCAAGGGCGCACCCGGTTTGCCCGCCGGGACTGTGCCGGGCATCAGCCAGCGGCCGGTCAGCCTCTTGAGCCTTGCCCCCACGCTCACGCAATTGGCCGGCTTGCCCGCGCAGAAAAATCATCACGGCCCCAGTCTCGCACCGCTGTTGGAAAATCCAAAAGTCGAATGGCCGCACGTGGCGCTGACGCACCTGCATCAACCCGGCAGCTTCGGACTCAGTGCCGAGCGGTACCGTTACATTCGCTACGCCGGCGGTGATGAGGAATTGTACGACACCCAATCCGACCCCTACGAATGGCGCAACCTCGCGGCCGATCCGACCCAGGCCAAAACGCTGAATCGACTCCGCGCCCGTGCGCCCAAAAAATTTGTCCCCGCCGCCGAGCCTTCGTTGGCGGCCATGTCTTCACTGAAATGGATGCCTCTCAAAGCCGATGCCAAGGCGCCCGCCTCCAAGCCGGCCGGTGGCACGTTCAATGTGATATTTATCAACCGCCGGAAACAACCCGTGCAGTTGTTCTGGATGACGCGCGAAGGCGACCGCAAACATTACGCAACCATCGAGCCGGGCAAAACCAAGCGCCAACAAACCCGCCCCGGTGCCGTCTGGCAAATCACCGAGGCCAATGCCGCCGCCAAGCCGCTGGGCTATTTCCGCGTAGACGACCGCGCCGCCAAGGCCGTTGTGCCGAAATAACCGCGCCGGCGATGCTCCATTGAATTCATCAAGGCCCATGAGCTTCCAATGACCATCATGCGCCCCGGCCTCATCCTCTGTGCTCTCTGTGCCTCTGTGGTGAATACATCCGCCACGGAAAAGCAAACGCGCCAAGCCACCGAGCGCGCCATTCCGTTTATTGAGGAGCAGGGTGTGGATTGGATCGAAAGCAAAGAGTGCGCCTCGTGTCATCGGATCAACACGATGGTCTGGAGCCTGAGCCTCGCGAAGACGCGCGGGTTCAAAGTGAGCAAGGAACTCGATGAATGGATTGACTGATCCGTGAAGGCGTCGCTTCGCAAAAACGAGAAAGGCAAAATTGTCGGCCACCTCAACAAGGAAGGCTTGGCGCAGTTGCTGTATGGATTGGATTTGCCCAAGGCGCGGCAAAACCGCCTCATTGCACTGGCGACAGGTTTGCCGGTAGAGGCAGAGTAGTTCATTGATTTTCACGCAAACTTGTGTGGCGGGCGAATTTGGTCTAAGCTCACATTTCAAATTAAATGGAGCATCGAGTTTTCATTTTGGTGTGTTTAATGGCTGCGCAAATGGCCCGGTCGGCGCCGATTGATTTTGCCCGGGGCATTCGGCCGTTGCTTTCGGATGCCTGCTATAATTGCCATGGGCCGGATGGCAAGGCGCGGAAGGCGAAGTTGCAATTGCACGATCGCGCGGGGGCGATGAAGTCCGGCGTGTTGACCGATGGCGAGATGCTCGCGCGGCTGACCAGCGATGATCCGGATGAGCAAATGCCGCCGCTGGATTCGAATCGCAATCTTTCCGACACGGATCGGGCGAAGCTGGTGCAGTGGTTGAAGGCCGGGGCGAAGTGGCCGGAGGATGACCGGCATTGGGCGTTTGTGCCGCCGAAACGAACGGAGGTGCCAAAAGTGAAGACGGGCGGTTGGGTGCGCAATCCGATTGATGCATTTGTGTTGGCGCGGCTGGAGCAATCGGAACTGGAGGGATTGAATCCCTCGCCGGAGGCGGACAAGGCGACGTTGTTGCGGCGGGTGACGCTTGACCTGACAGGGTTGCCGCCGACGATTGCGGAGCTGGATGCATTTCAAAAAGACACTTCGCCGCGGGCGTATGAGAAGGCGGTGGACCGGCTGCTGGCTTCACCGCGTTATGGCGAGCACATGGCGCTGGACTGGATGGAAGCATCGCGCTACGCGGACACGGACGGGTACCAAAACGATCGGCTGCGTTATATGTGGGTCTGGCGCGATTGGTTGATAAAAGCGCTGAACGATAATATGCCGTTCAATCGATTCGTGACCGAGCAAATGGCGGGCGACCTGTTGCCGGATCGAAATTTTTTCACGCAAGTGGCCC
>CAZJRV010000131.1:0-7903 GCA_964548235.1 uncultured Verrucomicrobiota bacterium | reverse complement strand
CGACACAGAGCAGTAACGACGAATTAGTTAAGCTGCTGATTGCAAAAGGTGCAGACGTGAATGTTTTAGCAGACAGGGGTTACACGGCTTTGAGCTACGCTGTTAGTAACGGCAATATGGGACTTGCCGAGTTTCTCATTTCAAAAGGAGCGAATGTAAACCCGGAACAAAGACCTCCTCTGCATGCCGCAGTAAAGGCCCCTAAAAACAGGAAGGAACTTGTCGAACTACTTTTATCAAAGGGTGCACAGGTGAACAAGGAGGAGGCTGGAGGAACCGCTCTGTATTCTGCAGTCGACCGATATTCTGCAGTCGAGCGTACTGACAATATTGAAGTCATCAAAGTGCTGTTAGCCAAGGGTGCAGATGTAAATAAGACTGGACATGGCTCATCTGCTTTTGAACATGCTTTGGATGGGATGAAGCGGTGTCAAAGAGACTTGGATCGTGCCAAGCCCGAAGACAAGGAGAAGTATCAGGAGCGACTCGATAAAATGACGGAAATCGTGGAACTCCTTCGCGAACACAATAACAGTGACGCAAAGAAGTAACACCTTCTCCCTTCTCACACACCCGATCATCTCAGGTAAATCATCAATCACGGTGAGACCCAAGTCTCCCGGGAGATCTCACATATCTCGACACAGATTACACAGTTGTCTCCACGACTAATTCTCTGAATCCCTAGTGGATTTCCCCACCACCTGTAGCCATAATAACTTCTCTGAATCAGGATGGTGGGGTAGAATTCTCCCGAGCAATGAAACGTATTAAACGAATTCTTTTGTTGGGCAGGCTGGCGTTGGTCTTTTTTGGGTTGGGCGGATTTGTGTTTTCTGGCGGGGCGGAGACGACTCAAAAGTTGAAGCGGCCGAATATCCTTTGGATTTACATTGAGGATATGAATCCGTTTCTCGGGTGCTACAGGGATGCGACGGTGCCCACGCCGCACATGGATCGGCTGGCCGCGCAGGGGGTGTTGTTTGAGAAATGTTTTGTGACGGCGCCGGTGTGTTCGCCTTGTCGCAGCGCGATTATCACGGGGCGCATGCAGACGACCATCGGCGCGCATAATCACAACAGTGCGTACAACGCCAATACGCCTGTGTTGTTGCCGGAATATTTGCGCGGCAATACGTTGCCGGAGATTTACCAGAAGCACGGCTACAGCACGTTTAATCAGGGCAAGGATCACTACAATTTTACATACGACCGCAACAAGCTCTACAGCCTGTCGCGGGTGGAAAAAAATTGGCGGGCACCATGGCGGGAGTTGAAGGATCGGAGCAAGCCGTTCTTTGGGCAGGTGCAGGTTGCGGGCGGGAAGTTTGCTTTTAATCCCAAGTCGTTTGACGTGCTGCCAAAGCGGGTGAAGCCCGAGGAGGTGGCGGACCAGCTGCCGCCTTTTTACCCGAAGGACCCGGTCATCCTCAAACACTGGGCGATGCATTACGACTGCGTGCGCCGGACGGACTTGGAGGTGGGCGCGATTTTGAAAAACCTGGAGCAGGACGGGTTGCGGGATAACACCATCGTTTTCTGTTTCAGCGATCACGGCTGTTATATGCCGCGCCACAAACAGTTCTGCTACGAAGGCGGCCTGCACGTGCCGTTCCTTGTCGTGGCCCCGGAGAAGTACGCGCAGCTGGGCAAGGGTGTGCGCCGCAAGGATCTGGTCAGTGCGCTGGATATCTCGGCCACGTCGCTGGCGTTTTCGGGCATTGAAATTCCCAAGTGGTATGACAGCCGGAATTTGTTTGCGCCCGGTTACAAGCGGGACTTTGTGGTGGCGGCGAAGGATCGGATGGACTTCACCATCGATCGCGTGCGCACGATTCGCAACGATGAAGGCTTCAAGTACATTCGCAACTTCAAGACGGACCGTCCGTACATGCAGCTGAACTATCGTCATGGCCGCGAGTACATGGTGCGGATGGATGAACTGTTTAAGCAGGGAAAACTGACAGAGGATCAGGCGCGGTTCTGGGGGAAGAAGCGTCCGGCCGAGGAGCTGTACGACCTCAACACGGATCCACACGAGCTGCGCAACCTTGCCGGGATGCCGCGGCACCAAAAGCAGCTCCGGCAAATGCGCGCGCAATTGAATGATTGGGTAAAGCAAACCGACGACCGCGGGCAATACCCCGAGGATGAGCCGAACCTTCGCCACACATACAACATCTGGGGCGATGCCCGATGCATCAATCCTGAATACGACCCGTTCCGGCCGCCCAAGGTATTGATCATCGGCGATTCCATATCGAAGGGGTACACGCCTTACGTGCAGCAATTCCTGAAGGGAAAAGCCATTGTGATGCGCAACACCGCTAACGCCCAACATACGGCCACCGGGTTGGAGATGATCGACCGTTGGCTCGGCGAAACCCAATGGGAGGTCATCCATTTCAACTGGGGCTTGTGGGACATGTACGGATGGCGGTTCGCCAAGGACAACCTCACGCCGGAGATTTACGAAAAGCGACTGGAACAGTTGGTCGTGCGCCTGAAGAAAACCGACGCCAAGTTGATTTGGGGCACCACCACGCCCGTGTGTCCCGAGCCGGAAAAAAACATGCGCGACCGGTTCATGACTAAAATGAAAATTTCGCCCGAACTCGAGCGCAAATACCTGGACGCCGCCCTGCGCGTGATGAAAAAGCACGACGTGCAAGTGAACGATCTGCACGCCCTGATGGCGCCGGTATTGAAAAAATACGCGCTCGCTCCGGACAACGTGCACTTCACCGCCGAAGGCAGGGAGTTGCTCGGCAAACAAGTGGCCGCGTCCATCGCGAAGCTTTTGACCAACAAGAAAAAGTAAACGAAGTCGCAGGCACCAAGGCCCTTGCTACGGCGGAAACGGTAGAGGTGCAACTGAATGCGCCTGATTTTCACAGGACGAGTTAATGATCGCTTGCGGAACTTGACGATGCGGAGATCGGCTCATACGATTGGTCTTTCACCAGAAAAAATCGCATGAAACAAACTCTACTGATTCTCATCGCCACGTTTTGGATGATGGGCACTGCTTTTGCTCAAAAAGAAATCCGCTTTACCAGCGTACCGGATATTTTCAACTGGAACATCAGCAATCCTCAACCGGGTTGGGAGGAAGCGTTGGATTGGTTTTTCAGTCGGCTCAAGAAAGAGGGGCCGGACTTCAACTTGAATGCAGGCGACATCATGGATGCTCGTTGGTGGGATAACGCAGAGCAGGTACAGAGGAAGACAAAGGAATATTGGGGCGGCTTCGTGAAGCGCTATAAAGATCACGGACTGACCGTTTATGTGGCACCGGGCGACCACGAATACGGGGACGATGGCGGCTTGGCGAGAGCGAAGATTGCCCGTGTGTTCGCCGAGCAATTCACCCAAATGATGGGCATGCCCCGCAATGGACCGAAGAACCACTTGGGCCGGACGTTTTCCGTGCGCAAGGGCAACCTATTGGTCATCACTCTGGATACGTTTGAAGATACCGGCGGACCGAGGTTTGCATACACCGTTGGCGACGAACAATTGGCTTGGATGGAAAAAACACTGGTCGCCAACAAGGACGCCGAATTCGTCATCGTCCAGGGGCACCTGCCAATCGTGGGCCCGGTGCGAAGCAAAAACTCCAGTGCCAGCATGCTCAAAGGAGGTCAAAAATCCAAGCTCTGGCAGCTCATGGTGAAGCACAAGGTTGATGTTTATTTTTGCGGCGAGCATCACCGCATCACCACCAAAAAGGTCGATGGCATCTGGCAAATCGTCCACGGCGCATTATGGGGAACCCAAACCGACTTGAACTACCTCCGAGGCATAGTTCGCCCGGGTGAATTGAAGCTGGAACTTCTGGAATTTGATGTGACCTACAGCGGCGGCTACATCGGTGATCATCCCCATCGCGGCCCCAAAAACAAGCCACGCGAAAAAGTTGCGATTACCGAAAAGACACTAAAGGAAGGCCCCCGCCTCACCGGTACATTAATCCTTCAGTCCGACGACAATGGCATCGTCAAAGAAACCACAGCCACCGGCTGGTTCAAAAAAAGATAGCTCCCCAAGCGATCGGGCAACCAAGTCACGGGTAATCTGGGATACCAAGATCTTGAAGAGCGCATCTCTCATTGCGAAGCCGAGTTTGAACTTAATAGAATTCTTCAACCATCCCACGCTAGTTTTGGCTGGAATGGGGCGGATTAGGGATTAGCCTTGGGGCATGCGGATTCTTTTGGGATTCTTTTGGGTGATTGGCATGCAAGCAGCGGATTCGTTGCCTCCGTTGAAGAAGGTGCCGCAGAATGTGGGCGAGCTTTGGGCGGATTATGATCCTCGCAAGGAGCCGTTGCGAGTGAATGTGGTGCGGGAATGGGAGGAAACCGATGTGGTGGTGCGGTCGGTGCGATATTTCATCGGCACGTTTAAGGGCAAGCCGGCTTGGATGGCGGCGTTTTATGCGTTTCCGAAAACAGCGAAGCGCGGCAAGAAACTGCCTGGGATTTTGCATATGCACGGTGGCGGGCAACGGGCGAACTTGGGGTTGGTAAAGTACCACGCGAGGCGGGGGTACGCGGTGTTATCGGTGAACTGGGGCGGGCGGTCGATGGAGGGGGCGAAGCCGGGCGAGGCGAACACGGACTGGGGCGCGGTGGATCCGACGCAGAATAATGTGCGAGGGTATTTTAATGTCGAGCCGGGTGACAAGTTTCTGGATGTGCAAGAGTCGCCGCGGAACTGCAATTGGTTTTTGCTAACGATCGGATGTCGGCGCGGGTTGACATTTCTGGAAAAGCAGCCGGAGGTGGACGGCAACCGGCTGGGCATTCGCGGGCATTCGATGGGCGGCAATCTTACGGTGTATGTGGCGGGCACGGATGCGCGCGTGAAGGTGGCGTCGCCCTCGGTCGGCGGCACGGGATTCCGGCTCGATCCGTATTATCATGTGCCGCCGCAGATTCGCCGAGTGACGGGCGATCGTGAGTTGTTTCGGCGCACGATGGCCTACCAATTTTACGCACCACGCATCAAGGCACCGCTGTTGCACTTGGGGGCGAGTAACGATTTTCACGGGCAGATGGACGCCACTTATGCGACCGGTGCGCGCGTGCGGAAGGACGTGCCCCAGCGGTTTGTCTTCGCGCCGCATTTCAATCATCGCTTTAACCCCGCGCAACAGGTGGCGCGCATCCTGTGGCTGGATCAGCATTTGAAAGCCACCGTGAAACTACCGGCCACCCCGAAGAGCGAATTTGGCCTGGGCAAAACTGCCGTGCTGAACGTGTCGCCATCGCGCGAACTGCCGGTGAAGCGCGTGGAGATTTATTACTCCGTGGATCCAGACCCGCGCTCACGCTTTTGGCGCAGTGTCGGCGCGCTCAACCTCGGCGGCCATTGGCAGGCTGGGTTGGAAGTGGAGGATTTGAATCGACCGTTGTTCGCCTTCGCTAATGTGTTTTACGAACTACCCAAACCGGTAACCCTGCCGCATGGCGAGGCAAAAGAGGTTTGCATTAGTTCGCTGTTTCACGAGTTGAAGCCGGAGGCGTTAAGGAAAACGCGTGTGCAACGCTCGGGCGGACCGGAGCGAGTGATCGATAATTTTCAGTTCGGCTTTCGCGATTGGTACACAATTAACGGCACCCATCGCCCTCTGTGGCAGCACTGGACTCGCAAGGTGACCGACCCCAAATGGCGTGGGCCCAAGGGCGCGAAGCTGGCGCTCACCATTCAGAGCGAGCAGCCGAATGTACTCGGCATTGTGCTGCACGAAAACACATGGCGCAATTATCGCGGCAAGAAACGCACCTACGTGGCCGAAGTGAAGCTGAAAGGTGGCAAGGTCGAAACAGTGGCTTTGAGCTTGAGCGATTTCAGAAACGTAACTGACGGTGTGCCGCTAAAGAGTTGGGATGAATTAGATGAACTCGGTTTCGTTGCTAAGGCCACGATCCGTGGGATGAAGCCAATCGAAGTCGCTGCCGATCCCTGGCAGGGACCCAAGCCGTTGTTTAAGCGATTGGAGTGGATTTGCCATTGAAGAATTAACGCTGCGGATTGACCAGCAAGGCTAATCTGCCCCGTGCTCCTGATAGATCATGATCCAGTTGCCGCAGCTGTCGTCGAGGGTGGCGACGGTGGAGGTGCCGCAGTCGACAGGTTCGCTGGTGAATTCAACGCCGGCTTCCTTCAGGCGCGTGTACTCGGCTTGGATGTCGTCCACGAGAAATGCAGTGAGCGGAATGCCTTCGGCGTAGAGCGCGGCCTTGAAGGCTTTGGTGGGCGGGTGTTCGCCGTTGGGCTCAAGCAACAGCTCGGTACCTTTGGGTTCCTCGGGGGATACGACGGTCACAAAGCGCGTATCGCCCATAGGAATGTCCTTGTTTTTCACAAAGCCCAGTTTGTCCGTGTAAAACGCGAGCGCAGCATCGAGGTCGGTCACGAATACACTTTCGAGTTTGATCTTCATGAGAGAGCGTCCATTGAACGAGACGTGTTGAGCATGGTCAAGGGTTTTGGACTTGCTTGATGGAAGTTGACGGAAGCCTGTCTCGGCCAGACACTCGGCGACAGGATAAAGGTTTTGAGGGGCACGGTTCGACATCCATGGATTTACTAACTCAGGGAATTTTAGGCTCGGCGGTCGCCCAATCATTTTGCCGGCCGAAGGCGCAATATCGGGTGGCGATTTACGGGGCCGTTGCGGGGATGGCGCCAGACTTGGATGCGCTGATCAGTTCCTCGGCTGATCCGCTTTTGAGCCTCGATTATCACCGGCACTTCTCGCATTCACTGGCATTCATTCCGGTGGGTGCGTCGATTGTGGCGTTGTTGATCTGGCAGGTGTCCCGCCGGCGCTTTGATTTTCGTGAGATTTGGCTGGCCTGTTTGTTGGGGTACGCCACGCACGGATTGCTGGATGCCTGCACGAGCTACGGCACGCATTTGTGGTGGCCGTTTGCCTTGGACCGCGTGTCGTGGAATCTCGTTTCCATCATCGCCCCGCTGTTCAGCCTGCCGCTATTGGTGCTAACGATTTGGGGCGCGTGGCGCAGTCGCATTCAATTTCCCCGCGCGGCGGTGATTTATTGTGTGTGTTATCTCCTGTTCGCCCTCGCCCAACATCGCCAGGCTGAATCCGCCCAGCGGACACTCATCGCCCAACGGGATCACACGGCGGTTCGACAGGTAGTGAAGCCCAGCATCGGCAACGTGTTCCTCCATCGCTCGGTGTATCTCCACGATGGAATTTATCACGTGGATGCGATCCATGTGATTCCCGGCCTGTCGCCCAAGTTTTATCCGGGAGGCGAAGTAGATGCGTACGAAATTGCCGAGGCCACTCGGGACGTGGCCCGTTTTGTGCGGTTGTCCAACGGCTTTTTGTGTCGACACCCCACGGAGACCGATGTGATCGGCGATGTGCGTTACGGTATGCTGCCCACTTCCACCGTGCCGTTGTGGGGCATCAAAACCAATGCCGCTAATCCGAATTCACCTGCTGAGTTTGTGAAATTCAGATCTTTGCGCGAAAACGATCTGGATCATTTTCACCGAATGCTTTTTCGCCGCAAGGTTCCGTCTGCGGAATGAGAGATTGACGGAAACGGCCTTTGGCTGAAACACTCGGCGACGTGAAACCGACGATTCTTTTCAAAGCCCTCACTCTGTCTATTTTCCTGTTGGCCACGGGATTGCTCCAAGCCGCCAAGCCGAATTTTGTGATCATCTTCACTGACGATCAGGGGTACGGCGACCTGAGCTGCTTTGGTTCGAAAACGATCAAGACGCCGAACATCGATCGTATCGCGAAGGAGGGCCGAAAGTTCACGAGCTTCATGGTGGCCTCGCCGGTGTGCACGCCGTCGCGCGCGGCATTGTTGACCGGCTGCTATCCCAAGCGCGTGGGCATGCATCAGCA
>CAZJRV010000130.1:0-7979 GCA_964548235.1 uncultured Verrucomicrobiota bacterium | reverse complement strand
TCAACGCCCGCCCATTCGGGAACGCGGCCGCAGCCAACCCCTCCAAAACCGCGCGCTGAAAATAAGGCTTTTGTTTGGCCGTCAACTTCAACAAACGCTCCAGCCGCGCGCCATCTCGTTGGCGAGCCACGCAACCAGCAAGCGCCTTGAGAATGGCGCGGATGTTTTTATCTTCGCGGTTCCACGCCGCATCGCCCAGCGCACGCTGCAAAAATTCCAGCTCGCGCCCGGCCAATCCCGAAACAATCCCATCGCGAATCATCGCATCGCCCGCGTGTTTCGCCACGAAAGTCCTCAGCATCGGCTCCACACCCGGCACCAATATCACCGGCAAACTCAACGCAATCTGCTGCCGCACTTCCACGTTTTCCTCCTGCACAATTCCGTTCAGCGGAGTGAACAGCGCAATCCGCGTCTCCGTATCCGCAGCATCATTGCCCAGGCCCGCCGCGAACGCTTCCGCCACGCGCAATGCCGCGATCCGTACGCGGGGATGTTCACCCCCCAATGCGGAAGAAATCGTTTTTACATCCAGTCCGCCCGTGCCTTCCAAAATCCACAACGCGTGTTGCCGCGCCAAGTGGTTTTCACTGTGCATGGCCTTTTCACGCAATTGCGGGATCGCTTTTGCATCAGCCCGTTGCACCAGCAACCGATGGGCGGTGGATCGCAGCCAGCCATTATCGGATTCCAAATGATTGATCAGTTGACTGGAATTCTGGCCGGAGATTTTCGGTGACTGCTTCGGCTTTTTGCCCGTGTGCACCACGCGATAAATTCGGCCCAGGCCAATGGGCTTGTCGAGTTTGCGTTCGATGATTTGTTTGCGCAGGAATGAAGTCACATAATGTTTGTGCTGCAGGATGCCTCGATACATGTCCACGATGTACAGGCAGCCATCGGGGCCGTTATACAGATTCACGGGGCGAAAGCGCTCGTCGGTGGAGGTCAGCCACTCAGCCTTGTCGTATGCGTTGCGGGCCTCGGGCATTCCGTCCGCTTTCCACGTGATGCGCTGGCGGCGGATCATGTTTCCACTGGGCTCCGGGATAAACGCATCGCCCACCATCGCGGCCGGAAATTGATCGCCCCGATAAATCACCGGCCCACTCGCGGCAGTCCAAGTGGCCAAATGCCCCTCGCGCAGCATCGGTTTTTGATAGCCACGATTGATGCCCGGATTCACACGGGAGGTCCACACGGTGCGTTCATCAAAGAACGGCACATTCACTCCGTGCCGCGATGAATGATGCGGGTTGCGAACCGAATAATGGCCCGCAATGAGATCGCCGTACAAAGGGTTGCTGTTGTTGTTATAATAAATGCGGCCATAATTGTCCTGGGTGATTCCCCATTGGCCGCGGAAGCGGGTGTTCTCCACCTTCCATTTGTCGCCAACAAAACGCAGTCGCTTGGTGGATTTCGCATTGTAAAGCCAGTTGTCGAGACCGAACATCAGGCCATTCTCGGTGTGCTCCACCGGGCCCTGGCTGGCGTAGTTTTTGATAACGGCAGTTTTCTTGTCGGCCTTCAAATCACCATCGGTGTCCTCACAAAACCAAAGGACCGGCGGCTCGGCAACCAACACGCCGCCCTTCACCAGCGCCAGCGCGCGCGGCATCTGCAGGCCGGTAAGGAAATCCGTGCGCTTGTCCATCCGGCCATCGCCATTGGTATCTTCCAGCACGCCCACCCGGCCCGTGCGGGCATCTTCGCCTTTGCCATCCACATTGGGCATGAATGCGCGCATCTCTACCACCCACATACGGCCGTCCGCATCAAACGCCATCGCCACGGGGTCGTGCACCAGCGGGTCCGCCGCTGCGATCTCGATGCGAAACCCCGGCGCGAGCTTGAAGCTCTTGAGCGCCTGCGCGGGTGTAAGTGTGGGCGCGGGAGGAACCTTCATCGTGCGCCACACTTCCGGCTGTTCCTGCCCTTTTTTATCGCCCTGCTGGGCCGTTGCGGGTAAACCCACTGCCAACAGTGCGGCAAAGGTGGTTGCAATAATCCTGCTCATATTCCAAAAGCGGCGCACCCTACTCAACCCCGCACTTACTGACAAGACGCAAGTGGATTGTGAATCGTTCGCACTTGTTCAAAAATCCATGCCGACCTTCAATGGCCGTCCAATGAGGGCAATGAAGAACTCCATAATCGTGGCCGGTTTGGCAATGACTTTTCTCACCGGCTGTTTCACCACTCAGGATGGCACGTCTAAATTCACGTGCATCCCGGGCCGCTCAGACACATTCCAACTCCGCCCCAACTGGCCGCTGGCGCAGTCGCTACAGGCAGTGCAGGAGGTGCTGGCCGTGGAGGGTGCCATCACCACGGTGGAAGCCACGCAAAACGTGGTAACCGCGCGCGTGAATGAACGCTACGTGTGGGTGAAGGTGGAAAGCGACCCGGAATCGCCGGACATTTCGCTGATCACCTTTCAGGCACGCACTAAGTGGCGCAACCCGGACCTGGCTCTGGCCAACCGGCTGATGTCGCTGACGGTGGCGCAACTGGGCACCTACACGCGCCCGACCGCCGCGGCTGCAACAGGCAACTAGGCCTCGCGATCCTTCCAGCGCGTTAGACGTGTGGCGGCCGCCTCAGCGATGACGCTGTCCGGATACAGCGTGATAATCTGCTGCATGGACTCACGGGCACCCTGGACATTCTCCAGTTTCAAGTGCCAATCCGCCGCGAGGTTTAACCAGCGTGCCACATCGCGCGGTTGCTGAAATGGACGCTGGATGAGCGCGTTGATTTCCTCCCACGCCTTGGTCGGCTGGTCGTAGCGTTCAAAATAGACACACGCCAACTTCTCACGCGTGTCATTATCCAGCGGGTGCGCTTCCAGCTGCTTAAGGCAATCGCTCACCACTTGCCCGGCATCGCGACGATCATTGTATTCGATGAGCCCATCCATCCGTGCAAGACGCTGGGCTGTAAGCAATGCCGCGCCGGTGTTTGGGAACCGCTCCATGATGCCGCGCAACGTGGCGCGCACCGCATCCCTATCCTCCGTATATTTCAACTGCCAGTCCGCCAGCGTATTCATTGCGCGCGTTTGCTGCCCAATGGCGTGGTGCTCCTGCGCAAAAATGACCCTCAACGTGGCGGCCGCAGCGGGAAATTCCTTGAGCGTTTCCATTTGGATTTCCGCCTTCAACATTTGCCCCTCGAAATCCCCCGGAAATCGCGAAAGCTGATCCTCGATTTCCTCAATGGCCCCCTGTGGATCGCCCCGGTGCCGCTTGGTTTCGGCCACGGAATAAAACGGCCTGGGCTCCACCTCCTCGCCTTCGCCGGTCATCCAGTTCATCACACCCCCCATGAACAGGTCAGACACATTCCCAATCCAAAGGAATCCCAAAATCACCGCCGGCGCAATGGCCAGCAGCAGCCCGAAGGTGCCGATGCGGATGCAGGCGAAGAAAATAAGCAGCATCAACACCGAAGCCCCCACCTTGAACACCATTGGCCCCACCGGGTCGTGTTCATTTTTTTGCTGGCGATGGTGGTTGAGAAAAGTCGCGCCCACGAACAGCGCCACGCCGCCCACCACGGATAAAAGACAAACCCAGCCCATGGTTAACGCGGCGCGCGCAGGTCGAATTGGATTTGGGTGCGCGCATCCGTCACGTCATTGCGCAACTCCAGCTCGCGCAACTGCCACTCGCCCTCGTGTTTCTTGAAGGACTTGGCTTGGAACAACTTCACCCGCTTCGTTCCGCGATACGCCTCCACGCACAGCAACGCGCGATTGTGAATTTCAACCCAACACTTCACATGCGAGTAACCGCTGGGCAACGCCTTCGCCGGTTTGCTCAAAAGAATGTTGCACGTTTCGCGTAAACGCGATGCGCGGCCAATCACTTGGTGATTCGGCCATTGCAAAAATTCCAAGCCCAAATCGCCCAACGTGAAATCCGATCCGGCAAACACTTGATTTAACTCCGCGCCTTCCATCTTCTTCCCCTCCTTTTCTTTGGGCGCGGTGAAAATATACTCGTTGGGTTTGTTCGGCGTCTTGCGAATTTGCAACGTGCCCTTGGCGGTGGCGAATGTTTCCACCTGCGCCGCGCCATCAACCTTGGCGCGAAAGGTCACCGGAACATTCTCGCGTTTGCCGCGCGGCTTGCGAATGCGAAGGTTGCCCTTGATCTCCTCCTGGTTCACCAACCGCATCCCCCGCAAACTTTCCGCCAAGGCCGCGCCCATCGCCTTTTGCCCGGCTGCATCCGTGGGTACCGGCGGCAACGGCTTTGCTTTGTCAGCCGCTTGCGCCAAGGCGGCGGAAAAAAGAAAAAGGATAATTCGTTTCATGACCTGCAACCCTCGCCACAAGTTAAGCCGAGCCGAGGCTTCCCGCAAGGCAAGGTTGCTCAACACTGAGAAGGCACGTAAAGGAGGGTGAATTCGCCCTCCCAAGGTGTGTCACGAATTTCTTTTTCGTGGCCCAACTGTGCCATCTTGGCGCTCTTTTTTGGGGATGGCTTGCGGTTTTCCCTTGTTTTTAGGGGATGAAATGAATGGCATTGGTTTTGCTTTATGAAGTTGGCTTTTCGTGCTGTGTCACAGTGGAAAGCGTTTTGGAGAAAATTTTATGGCGAAGATATTAGGCATTGATTTGGGCACGACCAATTCCTGCATGTCCGTGATGGACGGCGGGGAGGCGACGGTGCTGGAAAATTCAGAGGGCAAACGGACGACGCCTTCGGTGGTGGCGTTCGGCAAGGGTGACGAGCGATTGGTGGGCGATGCTGCCAAGCGACAGGCGGTGACCAATCCGGGTAACACAATTTATTCCGCCAAGCGGTTCATTGGGCGCAAGTTCAATGAGGTGAAGGAGGAATCCAAGCGGATGCCGTACAAGGTGGTATCCGGTAAAAACGGCGACGCCGCGATTGAAGTGGAAGTGGACGGCGAAAAGAAAACGTACAGCCCGCAAGAGCTGGCCTCGATGGTGCTCGCCAAACTCAAGGCGGATGCGGAGATGCGTTTGGGCGAAAGCATCACGCAAGCGGTCATCACCGTACCGGCATATTTCAACGACACGCAACGACAAGCCACCAACGACGCGGGCAAGATCGCCGGCCTTGAGGTGTTACGGATCATCAATGAGCCGACGGCGGCTTCGCTGGCGTATGGACTGGACAAAAAGAATGAAGAGAAAATTGCCGTGTACGATTTGGGCGGCGGCACGTTTGATATTTCGATTTTGGAAATCGGCGACAAAGTGTTTGAGGTGAAGGCCACCAACGGCGACACACACCTCGGCGGCGATGACTGGGATAACGCGATCATCGACTGGGTGGTGGCGGAATTTAAAAACGACAGCAGCATCGATCTCACCGGCCAGCCGGATGCGATGCAGCGCATCAAGGAAGAATCCGAGAAGGCAAAGATTGCCCTCTCCAGCGCGCAGACTTACGAGATCAGCTTGCCCTTTATCACGGCTGATCAATCCGGGCCCAAGCACATCAAGGTGGAACTTACCCGCGCCAAGCTGGAACAGCTCACGGATGATTTGTTCGAGCGCACCACCGCGCCGGTGAAGGCGTGCATGCGCGATGCGGAACTCAGCTCCGGCCAAATTGATGAGCTTGTGCTCGTGGGCGGCATGACCCGCATGCCCCGCGTGGTGGACACCGCCAAGGCGTTGCTCGGCAAACAGCCCAATCAAGGCGTAAACCCCGACGAAGTCGTGGCCATCGGCGCGGCGATTCAAGGCGGGGTGCTAAACAAGGAAGAGGGTTTGGACAGCGTGTTGTTGCTCGATGTCACTCCGCTTTCGCTGGGCATCGAAACCGAGGGAGGCATTTTCACCAAGCTCATCGACCGCAACACGACGGTGCCGGCGAAGAAATCCAATGTTTTCTCGACCGCGGCGGACAATCAACCTGCGGTGGATGTGGTGGTGTTCCAAGGCGAACGCCGGATGGCGAACGACAACAAAAAACTCGGCAACTTCAAGCTGGACGGCATCGATTCCGCCCCGCGCGGGATGCCGCAGATTGAAGTGAGTTTCGACATCGATGCCAATGGCATTCTCCACGTGAGTGCCAAAGACAAGAAAACCGGCAAGGAACAAAAGATCACCATCAAGGATTCCAGCGGCTTGTCGGATGACGAAATCGACCGGATGAAACGCGAGGCTGAAGAAAATGCCGACGCGGACAAGGAACGTCAGGAGCAAGTGGAAACCCGCAACCAAGCGGACACCGGCGTTTATGCCGCCGAGAAGTTCCTGAAAGAAAACGGCGATAAACTTTCCGACGATACAAAGGAAAATCTCGAGAAGGCCACCGAGGAGTTGAAAGAAAAACTGCCGGGCGACGATTTGGAGACCATCAAGGCCGCCAACGAAAAATTGCAGGAAGCCGTGCAAGCGGCAGCCGGAGAGGTTTACAAGGCCACCACCGAGGCTGAGCAAGCCGAACAAGCGGAAGGCGGGCAACCTGCCGACGGCGGAGATTCAGAGAAAAAAGACGAGGGCCCGGTGGTCGACGCCGAGGTCGTTGAAGAAGAGAAAGCATAAATTTCCCGCGGCGAGTGTCGCGGGGGTTTTAATCACATCAACCCAAAACAAAACAACACAGAAAAACCATGGCACTCAAGATTAAACCCCTCGGCGACCGGATCCTTGTGGAACCGGTTGAAGAGGCCGAAGTGAAAAAGGGCGGAATCATTATCCCTGATTCCGCGAAAGAAAAACCGCAGGAAAGCAAAGTCATCGCGCTGGGCACCGGCAAGACGGACGACAACGGCAAGAAGGTTCCCTTTGAAGTGAAGAAGGGAGATATCATCTTGACCAACAAGTACGGCGGCACCGAAATCAAACTCGACGGCAAGGAATACAAAATCCTGAACCAGGACGACATCCTGGCGATCGTCGGCTAACCCCCATCATTTAAAGAAAGAAAACCATGTCAGCCAAACAACTTGTATTCGACGAAAAAGCCCGTCAGGGCATCCTGCGCGGTGTTGAAAAACTCGCCCAAGCGGTGAAAGTCACTCTCGGCCCCAAAGGCCGCAACGTGCTCATCGACAAAAAATTCGGCTCCCCCACCGCCACCAAAGACGGTGTGACAGTGGCCAAGGAGATCGAACTGGAATGCCCCTTTGAAAATATGGGCGCGCAAATGGTTCGCGAGACCGCCAGCAAAACCAGTGACGTAGCCGGCGACGGCACCACCACCGCCACCGTGCTTGCCGAGGCCATCTACCGCGAAGGCCTTCGCAGCGTGACAGCTGGTGCGAGCCCGATTCACATCCAGCGGGGTGTGCAAAAGGCCGTGGACACCGCCGTGGCTCAGCTTGCCAAGATCTCCCAAAAGGTCACCAGCAAGTCTGAGATCCAACAGGTCGCCACTGTGTCCGCCAACTGGGAAACCACCATCGGCGAAATCATTGCCGATGCGATGGACCAAGTCGGCAAGGACGGCACCATCACCGTTGAGGAAGCTCGCTCCATCGAGACGACTCTTGAGGTGGTCGAAGGCATGCAGTTCGACAAGGGTTACCTCTCGCCGTACTTCATGACCGATGCCGACAGCCAAGTCGCCAAATACGAAGACGCCTACGTGTTGCTGTACGAGAAGAAAATCAGCAACGTGAAGGACATCCAGCCCATCCTCGAAAAAGTCGTGGCGGCCGGCAACAAGCCGTTGCTGATTGTGGCCGAAGACGTCGAAGGCGAAGCACTGGCCACCCTCGTGGTGAACCGTTTGCGCGGAACCCTCAAGGTCTGCGCCGTGAAAGCCCCCGGATTTGGCGATCGTCGCAAAGCGATGATGGAAGACATTGCCATCCTCACCGGCGGCAAGTTCATCACCGAAGACCTCGGCGTGAAACTCGAAGGCATCGAGATTGCCGACCTCGGCACCGTCACCAGCCTCGTGGTTGAAAAAGAAAACACCATTATATGAAATCCATCTCGCCGAATGCCCAATAGTAAGCTTCCAGAGACCCACCCATGG
>CAZJRV010000129.1:0-8011 GCA_964548235.1 uncultured Verrucomicrobiota bacterium | reverse complement strand
CTCAAGGCGGGCGCGGACAAGGTGAGCATCAATTCCTCCGCCATCGCCAACCCGCCACTGATCCGCGAGGGCGCGGAGAAGTTTGGCAGCCAATGCATCGTGGTCAGCATCGATGCCAAAAAAACCGGCGACAAGGAATGGCGCGTCTTCACCCACGGCGGTCGCAAGGAGGCCGGCTTGGACGCCATCGAATGGGCGATCGAGGCAGTGAAACTCGGCGCGGGTGAAATAGTTTTGAACAGCATCGACGCCGACGGCACCAAAGCCGGCTACGACATCGAAATTACCCGCCACATTAGCGAAAACGTCGGCGTGCCCATCGTGGCCAGCGGTGGCGCGGGTAATCTGGACCACATGGTCGATGTCCTCAAACAAGGCCAAGCCGATGCCGTCCTAGCTGCCAGTATTTTTCACTTTGGCGAATTCACGGTGGCTGATGTGAAAGCGCATTTGGCCAAGGCGGACATCCCCGTGCGGGTGGTGTGAACCCTTGTCAGGCGGATTCAAATTCCGGAGCGGTCCAGTCGACTTTTGAGGAGCGCTTGGAAAGGTGAAGCATTTCAACTCCAACAACTTCTTTCGATTCGTTGAAGTCCAAGACAATGCCGGGCGAGACTTCTTCGGACTCGATGATCTTCGAATCATCAAGCCGCAGATAAAGTGCGTCAGCCTTTTTGTCCATATGCAGTTTCATAATTTCCCCTTCATTGTCCGGTCGAAGAATACACTAACCACCCGCGCCGGTTCAACTGTCGTGTTCGCTGCCACCCGCATTACCCGATTATCTCGAGCCGGAATTCGCCGAAAAAATCGTTCCACTGTCGGGTCATCCGGATCAGGCTGCCGCAATTCAGGTTCGGCCAAGGTTTGATTTACCCAACTGGGATCAATGGCCCGCAGTTCCATGGCGAACCGGGCATGTTGGGTGTATTCATAGTCCACGCTGTCTCATAATCCTTGTCGATAAGGCTTGGATTTGCAAGCTAGTTGCCGATTTTTCTCTGTGTTCTCCGTGCCTCTGTGGTTAAGTTCCGCCCATGTCTTTTATTGATGGTTTAAAATTTAATGATGACGGGTTGATCCCAGCGATTATCCAGGAGGAAGGCACGGGGCGTGTGCTGATGATGGCGTGGATGAATGCGGATTCGATTCGTGACACGATCGAAACGAGCAAAACACATTTTTGGAGTCGCAGCCGACAGAAGTATTGGATGAAAGGCGAGAGCAGCGGCAACACGCAACAGGTGAAAGACGTGGCCTACGATTGCGACGGCGACACGCTGCTCATTCAGGTGGAGCAAATCGGGGCGGCGTGTCACGAAGGATATAAGAGTTGTTTCTTCCGTAGCGTAAAAGAGGGTGATGGGGAAATCACCGAGGAGCGTTTGATTGATCCGAAGGAAATGTATGGCAAAAAATCGTGAGTGAATTCCCGCACATCACCCCTTCCCTCTCGGATTTTCTGAAGCACACCCAAGCGGGTAACTTGATCCCGGTGTATCGCGAGATTCTTGCGGACTTCGAGACGCCGCTTTCGGCTTATCGCAAAATTCGTTCGGACGGCGAAGCGTTCCTTTGCGAGAGCGTGGAGGGTGGCGAGCATTTGAGCCGATACTCATTTGTGGGCTGTAATCCGCGCGGAATTATTCGGCAGGACGGCGATCAAGTGCAGGTGGTCGAGGGCGGCAAGGTGACGGCCACGTACACGGTGAGTCGTGAGGCTGGCGAAAACCACGTGCGCGATGGGCTGGAGGTGGTGGAAAAAGTTTTGGGCCGGTATCAGCCGGTGGATCTGCCCGGGCTGCCGCGGTTTACGGGCGGTGCGATGGGGTTTGTTGGGTACGAATTCATCCACGACGTGGAGCCGGTTGTGCCGCGTCCTCCCAAAGACGAGCTGGGCACGCCGACGATGTATTTTCTGATTGCCGATGAACTGCTCATTTTCGATCGCGTGCGGCAAACTGTCACCGTGCTTGTCAACGCCATCATCGAGGACGGCGCAAAACCGGAGGATGCTTACGAGGACGCAGTCGATGAAGTGGAGCGCCTAGTCTCGTTGCTTGAACAACCGACCGAGCATCGCGCCGTCACCCTCGCCGCCGAGCCGCCGGCTGCGGCGTTTGAGTCCAACATGGAGAAGGATGCTTTTCTCGAAAACGTCGCGAAGAGCAAAGACTACATTCGCGCAGGCGACATCATTCAGGTCGTCGGCTCGCAGCGGTTTTCCACGGAAGTGACGGCCGATCCGCTCGATGTTTATCGCGCTGTGCGATCCATCAATCCTTCGCCGTATATGTTCCTGCTGGAACTGGACGGCTTTTCGCTGGTTGGCGCGTCGCCGGAAATCCACGTGCGCAGCGAGGAAGGGCAAGTGCAGATACGTCCCATCGCCGGCACGCGTCCACGCGGCAAGACAGCCACCGAGGACTCGGCGCACGAAAATGATCTCCTCGCTGACCCCAAGGAACGTGCCGAGCACGTGATGCTCGTGGACCTCGCCCGCAACGACATCGGCCGCGTCTGCGAATACGGCAGCGTGCAAGTCGCCGACCTGATGGTCATCGAGCGTTACAGCCACGTGATGCACATCGTCTCGAGCGTCACCGGCAAACTCACTGCCGACAAAACGCCCTACGATCTCCTGCGCACTACGTTCCCTGCAGGCACACTCACTGGCGCGCCCAAGATTCGCGCCATGCAAATCATCAATGAATTTGAGCAGACCACCCGTGGCCCTTACGGCGGCACGGTTGGTTACTTCAGTTTCAATGGCAACCTCGACTGCTGCATCACCATCCGCACCGCTTTATTAAAAGACGGCAAAGCCTACGTCCAAGCCGGCGGCGGTTGGGTGAATGACTCCGTGCCCGAAACCGAATTCGAAGAAACCGTCAACAAAGCCAAGGCCATGATCAAAGCCGTGGCATTGGCGGAGCATTGCGTGAAGCCCTAATTTGTTGGCGCCTTTTCACTTGCTCAATCTGCTTTCGTGCCGGATGATTTCCTGATGAAAGCATTTGGCGTATTTGCATTTCTTCTCGCCCAGTCAACTCTTGGCCTCGATGAGGCAGAGTTTCAAAAACTGCATCGCGAACTGCAGCCCGATCCCAAGGCCACGTGGCGCACCATTCCTTGGAAGACTTCAGTGCTCGACGCGCAGGCCGAGGCGGCGCGAACGGGGAAGCCGATTTTTATTTGGGCCATGGACGGCCATCCGCTGGGGTGCACGTGAAACAACGGCGTGCTCGACCGTGAGTCGACCTTCGCCAATCCGCAAATCGTGAAGCTGCTGCAAACCCGCTTCGTTCCCGTGGCCATCGACCAGGCGTATCAACGCCGACAAAAAGATAACGAAGGCCGCTTCTATCAAAAGATCGCCAACCAAGGCCCGCGCAAGGTCGGCCGCGGCACCACGCAAGGGCTTTATGCCGCCGATGCAAATGGAGGTCTAATCGGTTTCACCAACAACCGTGGAGCCGATCGTGTGATGCGAATGTTGAACGGTGCGTTGACAAAGCATCGACCCGCGAAGGTCGCTTCCATCGCGAAGGGCACGCCCGATGCGCGCTACAATCCCCAACCACCCAAGGGCGGCCTCATCGTGCGCGTGACATCCAAGGTGCTCGGGGGTTATGAGAAAACAGACAACGAATGGCGGCGCATTTTTCAGACTTCACTTGGCCGCGATAACCTTTGGATTCGCGCCGACGAACACGCCGCCCTCGCCAAGGGCCAGTTGCCCAAGAGCCTGCTTGCGCGCCTCGCCCGTTTTCATTTGGTCGACAACACCCGCGGCGAGCCGCCGATGTGGCGCGAGACTGAAATCAAAAAACTCGAGGGCACAATCAAGGCCGGCCAACTCCGCGCCACCGTCCAATTGCAATCCGCCGACAAAACACGCGGCTACACCGCCGAGATTTTTGGCCGTGTGAATACCGCCCACGGCCGCGTCAACAAACTGGATCTCGTGGCCAAAGGCCTCTTCCACGGTGAAGGCCGCTACACCCGCAATGCCCCCAAAGGCAAGTTCCCCCTCGCCATCGCCTTCACCCTCGCCGATGGCAAAGACGCTGCGGATGCTATTCCCCCGCAGGGTTCGCGCGGCTGGTTGCCGGGGTACATTCAGGAATGATCGATGCAAACGGGGTAGGGCAGTTTCTCCGAAACCGCCACGGCTATAAATTAGCGCGGCAGAGAGCACGCTCTACCTTTGCAGGGAATTCCGCATTGCACCGCCCTGACAAACCTGCTTTAGTGCGCCCCCCGAATTCAGAAAAATAAAGAAAAAATTATGGCCACCGAACGATCACTCATTTTGCTCAAACCCGACTGCCTCGATGGCCATCATGCCGGCGAAGTCATCGGTCGTTTTGAAAAGGCTGGGTTTGAAATCCGCGCCGCCAAACTCATCGCCCTCACCGACGACCTCCTCAAGGAACACTACGCGCACATCGCCGACCGCCCCTTCTTCCCGGAGATCGTGGAATTCATGAGCGCTCGCCCCGTGCTAGCCCTAGTGCTCGAAGGCGAAAACGCCGTGACCGCCATCCGCGACCTCCTCGGCCCCACCGATTCCACCCAAGCCCCCGCCGGAACCATTCGCGGTGACATCGGCACCACCAGCATGAAAAACATCTGCCATGCCAGCGACTCCCCCGAAAACGCCGCCATCGAGGTAGAGCGATTTTTCAACGCAGGCGAGGTGCATTAGGCCTCGTCGCCAGCCGCTATGAACCTGGCTGAATTTATTCCTCTCCTGTACGACCGGCATTGTCAGCGGGCGTTTACTGCTGAGGCTGTGCCGCGGGAGGTTTTGGAGGCTGTGTTGCTGGCGGCGGGGCAGGCGCCTTCGGGGAAGAATACGCAGCCTTGGAAAGTGACCGTGGTGAGCGGGGCGGCGCGGGATGGGTTGAGCGCGGCGTTGTGTGCGGCGTTTGATGCGGGGGAAAAGGCGGTGCCGGATTATGAGTATTCGCTGCTGCCTTCGCCGGCGGAATGGAAGGCGCGCGCGCGGGCTTGCGGGTATTCGTTGTTTGAATTGAAGGGCATTGCGCGGGATGATGTGGCGGCTCGGCGGACGCATGGGCGGGAGAATTTTACTTTCTTTGGCGCGCCGGTGCAGTTGGTCTTCCATTTGCCGGCGGGGGCGGAGCGCGGGAATTTTTTGGATGTCGGGATGTTTATGCAAAATGTGATGCTGGGCTTCACGGCGCACGGGTTGGGCAGTTGCCCGCAGTTCAGCGTGGCGGGCTATGCGGCGGTGGTGCGGGAGTGCCTGGGGCTGGGGGAGGATCGCTGGGTGGTGGCGGGGATGTCCGTCGGCTGGCCGGACGCCGCGGCCCCGGTGAATACTTTTGTGCCGGAACGGCTGCCGCTGGCGGACTTTGTGGATTTGCGGGATGAGTGAAAATACAAGTCGCCAATAAACGGGCTAATTTGGTAGCTTCTGGCGCAGCCGAGCGAATCGGTGATTTTTATGGGTGAGGAATATTGCAAAAGCGCGTGTCAGGAATGCAACGGCCGGATTTCTCTGCCGGTGGATGCGGTGGGCGTTGATTTCAATTGTCCTCACTGCGGGGTGAACCTCCAACTGGTGCTCAAGCATTATTGCGAACATTGCAATGGCCCACTTTCTTTTGATGGCAATCCGGATGCAATCGGCATGGAAATTGAATGCGGCCATTGCCAAAACCAAACGGTGCTGCAGCCTTCGGCCTTGGTGATAGAGGATGAGAATTCATCGGCACCGGAGGAAGAGTACGAGGAAGAATATGACGAGGCGGAGGAGGAAGAATACGAAGAGGAATATGATGAAGGCTACGAGGATGAAGCCGATGAGCCGGAAGATTTAGAGCCCGACCCCAAACGCGGTGGCCCCCCCAAACCTCGTCCGCCCAAACGGGGTGGCCCACCCAAGCCTCGACAACCCAAGAAAGTGCGCAAGCGCCCGGGTGGAGGTGGGGCGACGCCTGGGGACGGGCAGGAAAAGATTGGCCGACGGTTGGCCGGCGCGGGTGCCAAGCCCGCCGGGGAGGAACCCGAGGGTGGCGGTCGGCCCGGTAGGCCCAAGCCTAGCGGACGCCGGAGTGGCCGCCCCAAGCCCAAGCGCCGCACCCGGCCGGCAGAGGATGATTCGCCCCCGGCAACACCCAGTTCGCTCATGACCCGCCGACAACCCGCAGGTGCGTCCGAGGAAGAATCGATGGATCCCATGGCCGGCGCGGTGCCCGGTGGTTCGTCCGCGCCGCCTCCCAGCCCGGCGGGTCCGCAAGTCGGACCGGTGGTGCGCAAGGTGGCAGGGGTGATTCCCAGTGCGGGGGGTGGCGCCCACAGTGGCGGCAAGCCCAAGTTGAAATCTACCGCGGCGCTGGAGGATGACGGCGAGGAATTTGACGGTCCGTGGTACAAGAATCGCGAGAAACAAAAACTGGCAATCGTGGTCACGGTGTTTGTGGTGTCCTTCTCGTATTTTGGGCTGCCCAGTTTGGCGGGGTTGATTGACAAGTCTTGGGAACGCAAGGTGGAGCACATCGTAAAACTGAAGTTCCTGTTTGGGAACGACTATCGCACCAACAATTTTGCGGAATCCGTCGAGGTAGACCAGCCTTCACTGGCCATCAACCGGGAAACCGGCCAGAAAACCGATGGCCCGAAAGGGCCCGATGTTTTTTATGTCACCGGCTCGGCAAGGAATATTACAAGCGATACACTCCAGGAAGTGGAAATCTTTTTCAAACTTTACGATCAAGGCGGAAATGAACTGGGTGAAGCGCTCGATTACACCAACCAGCTCGGGCCGAACGTCGTCTGGAATTTCCGTGCCGCCTGCATGACCTCCGAGTCCGTTTCAACCAACATCCACAAGGCCAAGCTCGACCGGCTCATCGTGCGCTAGGCCCGCCCCTTCTGTGAAGGGCAACCGGTTGTCGGTATCAGTCCCAGATTGCATCAAAATTAATAATCCCGGAACGGGCCGCGAGGCTCGGCGGCCTTCATTGTTTTTTTCCAGTTGGCGAAGCGGGCCTTCATCATTTTCAGGGTTTCCGGTCGCTCCTTGGAAAGGTCATGCTTCTCGCCAAGGTCAGTACGCAAATCAAAAAGGCCATTGCCCCGGCTGCTCTCCACCCATTTCCAATGACCCACCCGGGCGCCCTTGTCGAGGCGGCGTTGCCAGAACATTTCCCGCCGCGGCGATTTCATTTTGCCCTTCAGCATCGGCATCATATCAAAGCCATCAAGCGTGATGCCCTTGGGAGGCACTGTTCCGGTGGCGGCACAGAGCGTGGGGAAGATTTCCATTGCGGTGAGGAATTCACCGCTGGTGGTGCCGGCGGGTAATTCGTCCGGCCAGCGCACGATGCACGGCACTCGAATGCCGCCCTCAAACATTTGGCCTTTGCCACCGCGCAAGGGCGCATTGTCCGCCGCGCCGCCGCCGCCGTTGTCGCTAAAGAAAATTACGATGGTGTTGTTGGCAATTTGATATGCGTCCAGCAAATCAAGCATCGTGCCAATGGCCGCATCCATAGCGGTGACGGAGCCCACGAATTCCAGCCGGCGCGCGGCGCGATTACGCACCGTAGCGGCCTTGCCGTAGCGCGTGCCTTGTTGCGTGCCGGCTTGGGAGAGCAGGGCGGGGTACATTTTTTTAAACTGATCCGGTGCCTGCGCGCCGCTGCGGATGATGGGATCGAGACTGGAGGCGCCGTGCGGGGCATTGAACGGCACATAAAGAAAAAATGGTTTTTTGTGATTGGCCTTGAGGAACCGCACGGCCTCGCGTTCGAAGAGGTCGGTGCAGTAGGTGCCCTTGTCGGCGATGGCGGGAGCGTTGTTACGGTACATCGACGGCACGCCATAGCGCTCGTGCGTGTAATAATCGATGCCGGTGTTGACGAATCCGTAAAAATCATCGAAGCCGCGCGCAAGTGGCAGGAAGCGTTTGTGTACGCCGAGATCCCATTTGCCAAAAATTCCGCTGGTGTAGCCGGTGGTTTTCAGCACGCGCGGC
>CAZJRV010000128.1:0-8137 GCA_964548235.1 uncultured Verrucomicrobiota bacterium | reverse complement strand
AACATCCAGCTTCACCAGCCGCTGCAGCTCCTGCAAAATCCCAAAATAACCGCGCGGCTTTTTCTCGATCAACAACGCCACCGCCTGCCGCACGCGGCCTTCATCCAGCGCGCCATCCACGTGACAGCTCTTGAACAGCTGCTTGGCTTCGCGGCGGGATTGTTTGCTGCCTTTCATTTAATTTAAGATTTAATTTAAGCAGCCAATTCCTTGTTGGTCTCGTCGATCAAGCGTTGCTGATCTTCGCTGGTCAGCACCTTGCCGCTGACCTTCGCCGTGGTTTCCACCACCAACCGGCCAATCTCGGCCTTCAATTCCGCCATCATTTTTTCGCGATCCGCCTCAGTGGCTTCGCGGGCTTTGCGGATGATTTCCTCCGCCTGCTTCACCGCCTCCTGCGCTTTGGACTCACCCACCTTCTCGGCGGCGGCCCGCGCTTCATCAATCAATTCCTGCGCCTTCGCGTTGGCATCGGACAAAATCTGATCCTTCGCCTCCTGCGTGCTGGCCAGCTCGGCCTTGATCTTGTCGGCATTCTCAATGCCCTCAGCAATCCGCTGCTTACGATCCTCCAGCACCTGCAGCACCGGCCCGTAGGCAAACTTCTTGAGTGCCAGCGCGACTACAAGAAAGGCGATGCAGGAGTTGATGAACAACGGCCAGTTGACGCCGAAATCCTTGGCGATCTGTGCCGCTGCACCGCCGCTGCTTTCTGCTGCAAATAAAATCAAGTTTTCCATTTCAAAAATTCAGTTTGCCGGACGGGATGCCCCGTCCGGCAGTTTGATGCGTTACTTCGCGAGGAAGATCGCAATAAACACAACACCTTCAGCCAGCGCGGCGAAGATGATCGCCTGCGTCCGGATTTCACCGGCTGCGCCGGGATTGCGTCCGGTGGCTTCGGCGGCTTTCATGCCCACCAAGCCCACACCCACGGCCGAGCCAAGAGCGGCGAGGCCTACGTGTAATGTTCCAGTAATTGCTCCTAACATTGTCTTGTCCTTTCGTTTTTCAGTTGTTCCCGATGGCCTCCACTGACTTGCATGGTCCGACCAACGAAATTGTTTAGTGCGCGTGTGCCTCGTCGTGTTCGTCGCCGTGGTTTTCGCACATCAGCGCAGTAAATACCGAGGTGAGCAGGGCAAACACCAGTGCCTGCACTAATCCCACCAGAAGTTCCAGCAGGTAGAAAGGCAGCACTGCCAGCCAGCCGAAATACGGTCCGCCCAGTTTCATCACGGTTTCCAAAATATTTTCACCGGCAAACACGTTGCCGTAGAGGCGGAAAGTGAGTGCCACGGGCCGAACACCGATGGACACCACCTCGATCAAGCCCACGAATACGAAAATCCCCACCAAGAAAAATCCAAAGAAACCGGGGCCGTGCCCTTTGAGGTTAAAGATGTGTCCAAAAAACCCGCCCACGCCGATGGCCTTGAAGCTCCAGTAAAACCAAAGCACCATAAACATCGCCGCCATCGCCAGGGTCATATTCAGATCCGCATTGGAGCCACGCAAAAGTGGCTCGGCAAAATGCCCGTGGTCATCCATGCCCCAGCCCATCGTGCCCAGCCCGGGAACCAAGCCGAACCAATTGGCGAAAAGAATGAAAATGAAAATGGATGCAAAAAACCAAAACGTCTGCTTCACCATCTTCGCGCCAACGATGCTTTCAAAAAATCCGTACAATCCCTCCACCAAGTATTCGACGAAATTTTGCAGGCCGGATGGGATCAGCTTTACGTTTCGCGTGGCCAGCTGCGCCACTAGAATAATCCCAAGCCCGACAATAATCGTCACGAACATGGAGTTGGTGATCTGGATCGGACCCCATTTGAAAATCACGGGGGCATGCGGCGTGAGTCCTGCGCCGTGGTCGCCATGGTCGCCGTGATCATCGTGGGCGGACGCACCGTGGCTTTCCTGCTGGCTCTTGGGCTTGGTTTCGTCGGTAGACGGTTTTTCGGCCTGAGCCAGAGGGATCGCGAGAAACAAGAACAGGGCGACTAAAATCCTCTGTATTTGCATTAAAAAAGTGCTTTTTGCGCCCAAAACAGGCGGTGAAACAATCTAAAGCGCGGCCAAAATAGAGTGTGTGAAACTTTTCACAAGCTTTTTCTGAAAAAAATGTGAATTAGTTTTTCAGCCCTGTTTTTTGGGGCTCATTTGGGAGAGGGGGGATCGTGCTGCGGATCAATGGCTCGATCTGTGGGTGATTGATTTTGCCCTTCGATCCCGGAGAAATTTCGAAGGAAAATCAGGGCTCACAATCAGGAGATTAGTTGCACCAGTTCTTTTGCTTTGGCGTCGGCCCCCTCAAGAACGTGGTCGATGGCTTTTTCGTTGATGTCATACGCAGAAAGGACTTTTTGTTTAAAATGCTGCTCCCATTCCTCATCGTGGGTCGCGTTGAGATCGTGCACAAAATAAACGGGGTCAGGCCGCAACGTGCTATCCGGTTCATTTTGCGCGCTGATGGCGGCCCCGATGTCCTCGGGCATTTCCCATTCATTGCACACCAACGCGCCCAATTCGGCGTGATCCCAGCCGAAGGTTTCTTTTTCCAGTTCATGCAACGGTTTGGCACCATCAGATGAGGCTTCGTAAACCTTGGCATATTCGCTGCCTTTGCTTGCTGCGATGATGGGCACACTAAAGTCCTCCAAAAAACCCACCGAGAAGCACAAGCCGGCCATGGGTGGCGCGGTGATGTCGGCCAATTCGCGTGCAATGACAGCCCGGCGCCCGGCACGATGCCAAAAGGCGTTCATATCCAGATAGTTTGGCACATTGCGCGGCACGGCCATCTGCGCGCCGAGCATCATCACAATGCGTTCCAGCTCAGATTTGCCCAGCATGGTCACGGCGTGGTCGAGGCTTTTGATGGGTGTGCGCGGTGCGTAGGCGGTGGAGTTCACCGTGCGCATCACGCGCGAGGTGAGGTCGGGGTCCAGCGCCATCACCTCTGCGATGTGGGCCGAGGAAGCACCGGGTTCGCGCAAGCGGTCCAATGCCTCGAAAATGGTTTTGCGAAACTTGGGTAATTCGTAGTCACCCAAAATTTCGTGTAGCCGCGCGTGGGGATCTTTGTTATTGAAAAATGAAAACATCGTTCAATGTCCGCGCGAGGCAAACTTGGTGGCGAGGATGGAAAGCAACGCGCCCAACCCCAAATAGCCGAAGGCGATGTGTACGATTAACACCACCTGCCCAATGGCTGTGGTGGGGGAAACGTCCCCATACCCCAGCGTGGTGAAGGTAACGACGCTGTAGTACAGGTAGGGAATAAAGTCGCCGCCCAGTGCCTCGATGCCGCTCAGGTGACTCTTGTCTTTTGCTGGCGCGGACCATTGGTCGAGCCCCCAATAAATGAAGGCGAAGAGGAGTACGTTGAGCGTGAGGAACAATCCCCAGCGCGTCAGGCTACGGCCGCAATCGCTGGTCCATTTCCAGGCAAGATAAACGCAGCGCGTGATCTTGCTTTGGTGTTTGTATTCGTACAGAAAATTTTCATCGATGATGTGCTGCCGCACGAGGTACGCGCCGGCGAAATCGATGTCGCGGATGTCCGCGCCAATCCAATCGGCGTGCGTGTAGTTTTGCACCTCGCGAAGCTGCGAACCGCGCAATGAGGTGTTGCGGAAATTCACGCCTTCGATGTTCGTCGCGCGCAAGTCCGCGTCACTGAGATCCGCCTGATCAAAGTCCGTGCCTTCGAGGTCTGCTTCATACAACCGGCATCGGGACAACCTAGCCGCACGGAAATCCACTTTTCGAATCTGCGCCTCCACAAACGTGGCGTCCTCCATTTTTGCATGGTAGCAATTTGCGTCCGTGAAATCGGTCATCCCAAACCCCGCCTTGAATGCCTTGCACTCGGTGAGGTTTGCGCCACGAAATGTAGTGCCGAGAAATTCAGCGCCATCCAGGGTAGCCTTGTAAAGCTTGGCCCCGTCGAAGTTCGCGCTAGGGCAGCACGCTTTGGACAGGTTGCACCGGCTCATTTCACAGCCGGAAAAATCGCACCCTGTCAAATCCAGTCCCGATAAATCGGCGTCCGTAAACCGCACGCCCCGCAAATCCAGAAGCTCCGGCCCCAGGGGCTCGCCCGTTTCCTTGGCACGCCGCAACGCGCCAATGATGTCATCCGCTGATTTCGTGGCCTCCATCGCTGCGGGACGAAACTGCCGTCCCTTTCCTTAAACCTAAACCCGCCTTGCCAATTCCTCAAGCAAAATGCACGTTGCCAGCCCCGTCCGCGTGCCCTACGCTCCCGCCCGTGCCCACCGAGACAGCCAAACCCAGCCAAAGCGCCGAGGATTACCTCGAGCGCATTCATGAGCTGATCGAGGCCAAGGGCTCCGCGCACGTGGCCGATATCGCCCAGTCGCTGAATGTCGGTCAACCGAGCGTCACCAGTATGGTGCAAAAACTCGCCGACGCCGGATATCTCTGCTACGAAAAATACCGCTCCATCACCCTTACGAATGAAGGCCGCGCCGTGGCCTTGAGCATTCGGGATCGCCACATCGTCCTCGCCAATTTCTTCACCCTCTTCGGGCTGGACGACGAAACACAAGCGCGAGACATCGAGGGCATCGAGCATCATCTCAGCCCGGATACCCTCCAGACCCTCGCTGACCTCACCACTTTCTTTGAGCAAAACCCGGATGCCCTCGCCGAGTTCCAATCCTCGCGCAAAAACTAGCCCGCCGCAATGACTCCCGCATTCGACCGGCTGGTTGAGCTCGCGCGATCAGAAGTGCAAGCCGCCATCGACGCGCTGCCCGACACATTGCGTTCTCCTGCCGAATCGCTAGTCGTCACCCTCGAGCCCGCGCCTAACGAAGGCCTTGTCGCCGATGGCATCGCACCCGACACCCTCGGCCTTTTTCTGGGAGAATCCATGGCAGACCCACCCAGCAGCCACCCGCAGCCCACACAGATTATTTTGTACCTCGAAAACCTCTGGCAATTCGCCGGGCACAACGAAGCCGCATACCTCAATGAAGTCCGCACCACCTACCTCCACGAACTCGGCCACTACTTTGGCTTCGATGAAGATGATTTAGAAGAACGCGGGCTGGAGTGATGAGGGTTGAGGGAATCCCATTTTGGATTTAGGCTTCATCCGTGAGTTGGATAGACATCAGCGTTCCCCTGAAAAACGGAATGGTTCATTGGCCCGGCGACCCCGCGTTCCAATCGCGCTTAGCCAAGACCCTTGGCGATGACTCCCCCTGCAACCTCACCCACCTCAACATGAGCGCCCACACCGGCACCCACATGGATGCCCCACGCCATTT
The DNA here is from genome assembly GCA_964548235.1 of uncultured Verrucomicrobiota bacterium. GTDB lineage: Bacteria > Verrucomicrobiota > Verrucomicrobiia > Limisphaerales > UBA1100 > JACNJL01. The sequence continues at coordinate 2,831 of CAZJRV010000128.1, read as the reverse complement.
TATTGCCGATGGAAAAACGATGGAAACGATGCCCATCGATGCAACCGTGGGTCCCTGCCGCGTCATTGAAATCAAAAACGAAACCGCCATCACCGCTGCCGAACTGGAACCCCTCCAGCTCCAACGCGGTGAACGCATTCTTTTCAAGACACGCAATTCCACACGCAGTTGTCAGACCGATGAGTTTGATGAAGATTTCATTTACATCGCGCAGGACGGTGCCCGTCACATCACTACGTGTGGCGTAATGACTGTCGGCGTCGATTACCTCAGCGTGGGCGGCTATAAAAAAGACGGCGTGGAAACGCACGTGGAGCTGCTCGGTGCGGAGGTGTGGATCATCGAGGGCCTCAACCTCGCAGCCATCGACCCCGGCAATTACGAACTGGCCTGCCTGCCCCTCAAGCTCATTGGCAGCGACGGCGCACCCGCCCGAGCCATCCTCCGCCCGCGCTGATGAAAATTCTCATCATCGGTTGCGGTTACGTCGGCTTACCCCTCGGGCAGGCATTGGCCAAAGCGGGACACGAAATTCACGGCGTGCGCCGCGCGAAATTTGCATTCGAATCCATCACGCCGCACACGCTCGACATCACCAATCCGAACGAATTCAATTCGCTTCCCACAGATTTTGATTGGGTGATCAACACCGTCTCCTCCGCTCGCGGTGACACGGAAATGCACCGCGCGGTGTTCGTAGACGGCACAAAAAATTTGCTCGATTGGCTGGGTGATTCTTCCGCGCGTGTGCTCTTCACCAGCAGCACCAGCGTGTATCCGCAAACCACTGGCGAGTGGGTGGATGAAAACAGCCCCGCCAATGGGCCGGTGCTGCGCGTGGCCGAAAAATTATTTCTCGATGCGCCACAAGCCGCCACCATGCTGCGCGTGGCGGGAATCTACGGGCCGGAACGCGGCTATCTTTATCGGCAATTTTTGAAAAGCGAAGCCGTGCTCACCGAGAACGGCGCGCGATGGATCAATATGATCCATCGCGATGATGTCATCGGGGCCATCCTCGCCGCAATGGAAACGGAGCCGGGCATCTATAATGCGACGGATGATGAGCCAGTGACACAGCGTGCTTTATTTGAATGGCTGGCGGAACGGCTCGGCAAACCGATGCCGCCGGAAGGTGAATCGGTTACCCGCAAGCGGGTGGCCACGAGCAAGCGCGTCCGCAATGCGAAGCTGAAGGCGGCGGGGTGGCAGTTGAAGTTCCCGACATTCCGCGAAGGGTACGAGGCGCTGCTCCGTGAAGAGTAGAGTAAACTCGAAAGCCCACCCTACCCGACACGGAACGAAATGCGCGCGATGTATTCCGCGCCGAAGGCGTGTTGCAACTGCTGCAAGATTTCATGGCGCCGATAGCGCACGATCTCGCTGAGCCACACGTTGCTGTCCACGTTTACAAATAGGGTGCCCTTGTGGATGCCTGCAGGTTGCGCGTGGGCGGTCACGGCGGGGTCGATGAGGTTGTTCCAAACCTTGGCGACCTCTGCCTCGCGCCGGCGTTGATCGAGGCCCAGCCGTTTCAGCAAGCCGGGCATCACCGATGCGCTGGAACGCGCGGTATTAGTACGGGCGCGTTCCTGCTCGGTGAGGTCGATGCCCCGCCACGCAGCGAGCACGCGTCGAGCCGCCCGCGTGGGCATCGATGCACTCATGGCCTGATTTCGTTTGCCTTGCACAACAGGCCGAGTGTCAGGCCGGTTGGATTTCTGAAAAAGCATGCGTTATCCAAACTTGTGATTGCCAATTGCGCGCGAACTTCACGGGGACAATTTGTAAATAGCCGCCAATAAATCAACGCGATGTTAATAAGAGAATACACATGCAAGCTTGACCGCACAAGTTGCAGTGTGGTACTTCTCACTTGGCCACTACATGTGGCCTTTCTGCCAAGGAGGTTTGAATATTTGACTGATGCGCTGTCCGAAGTGCGAATGTATTGAGGACAAGGTGATTGATTCGCGCTCGTCCAAGGAGGGGGCCATTATTCGCCGCCGCCGCGAGTGTGCCCAGTGCACCCATCGGTTCACCACCTACGAGCAGATTGAGCACCAACGACTCATGGTGGTGAAACGGGATGGGCGTCGTGAGGAATTTACGCGGGACAAACTGCTCTCGGGAATCTCCAAGGCCTGCCAAAAACGCCCCATCAGTCAACAGGTCATCGAGGACCTCACACAGCGGATTTACGATTCCATCTCGGAAGAATTCGCTGAGGAGGTGCCGGGCATGGCGATTGGCGAGGCGGTAATGAACGGCCTTCGCGAGATCGATCAAGTGGCCTATGTGCGATATGCGAGCGTGTACCGCCGCTTTGAGGAAGCCGATGACTTCGTCCAAGCCGTGAAGAAACTCGAGACAAAGCATGATTCAGCTACATACCGACTGCCTGGTTTTTGAAACCTCCGATGGCGAAGCCATCCCATGCTCCGCGCAGGACGTCACCGTCGAATTACTCGGCGATGCCGCTCACGAGCTGGATCCCTTTATGGTCACCGAAGCGGCTGAAGCGGTTCTCTTTCATTTCAAGGTGGACCTCAATAAATCCTCCGTGTCCGTCGGCGAATTCACGCTCGCACTCGAACGCATCCTGCGCGGGTTCGGTTTCAAAGTAATGGCCGCCGACGATGAGGACGATTGCGATACCGACGCCGCCGAAACGAATTTGCACGACCTCGCCCATCAAGCCGGCGAAGGACTGGAAATGGTTTTCTTCTGCACCCTGCGCGACCAAATCCACGCCGACCTCCACGGCAAACCCGAGCTGCTGCGTGTGAAAGGCCTGCGCGAGGCGGTCAAGAAACTCACCGGCGCCAAAC
>CAZJRV010000127.1:0-8238 GCA_964548235.1 uncultured Verrucomicrobiota bacterium | reverse complement strand
AAGGCCAAGATGCGCAAATCCCTCCAGCAACTTCAGGAAAAAGAAAATCGCACCAGCACACCCTCCAAAACGGATTGGCAGCCCTATCTTGAAGTCACTCCCTTGGCTGTTTAACCCGCCATTTTTGGATCATAATTTGGATAGAATAACCGTTGCAAGACCACGGCAACTTCGATAGGCTCACCCGTCATGAAACCCATTAAACGTTTCCCATTTCGCACGGCACTTGCCGTCCTCATCTCCACGCTTTTTGTAAGCACCGCCACGGCCGAAGAAGGCTGGCTGGTCGATTTTGAAAAAGCCAAGGCCCAAGCCGCCAAGGAAGGCAAAGCCATCCTGATGGAATTCACCGGTTCCGACTGGTGTCCCCCCTGCAAGGCACTCCACAAAAATGTGCTGGTGAAAGAAATTTTCAAAAATGAGATGCCCGAGCATTTCATATTGCTGAAGCTCGACAGCCCGCGCGACAAATCCAAAACCACCGACGCCGAGAAAGCCCAATACAAGGAACTCTCCGCCGAATACAAAGTGCGCGGCGTGCCGTCGATTTTCCTGACCGACGCCGAGGGCAAACCCTTTTTCTCCGCATCCGGTTACGGCGGAGAATCCGCTGAGGTATGGGTTGAGAAAATGGTCAGCAAAGCCGGCATCCCCAAGGCGTTGGCCTCCGCCGCGAAAGCCAAGGGCCTCAAGCGCGCCAGGCTGCTCGACACCGCACTGACGCTCATGGGCTCCAAGTTCGCCAATGAAAGCCACGCAGAAAAGATTGATGAAATCATCAAGCTCGACGCCAAGAACGAGGCCGGCCTAAAGGCCAAATACGAGGGCGGACGCAAAGCGGCGCAGTTCAAGGAAACCCTCACGCAAATCATGAGCGACAACCGCGGAGCCAAGACCGAGGCGCTCATCGCCAAAGTCGATGCCCTTGTGAAAAAGGAAAAAGCCACCGGCGAATCTCTGCAACAGGCGTTGTTCATCAAGTCCTCCATCATGTTCCAAGCCAAGAAAAAGGACGAAGCCGAGAAGCTCCTGATCGAGGCCCAAAAAGCCGCGCCCAAGAGCGATACGGCCAAGCGCATAGACGGCATTCTAAAACAATTCTTCGGCCGCAAGAATTCCCTCTAGCGCTGAATCCAAATTCACCCAACGGGGCGGGACTTCCTGCCCCGTTTTTTATTGCACCCCTGTCAATAGTTCCCGCTTGTCGCGCGCCCCTGCATTGGCGATGAATGGTGCAGGAGGTGCTTATGTGGGATCGCATTCGGGAATACACACAGGAAAATCTGCCCATCCTCATTCACGTTTGGGGGCCTAAAATTTCAATGGCCATCGGGCTGCTCTTTGTCTTTTGGATCGCCTCGCGCATTGCCCGCAAAACCATCTTCGCCGCCGGCGATAAAGCCTCGCTCGAATACCCCGTCGTCCGCCTCATGGCCATGGCCGCGCGCGTCACGTTGCTCGTCGCCGGCCTCATCACCGCGCTTGGAACGCTGGGCGTGGATGTTTCCGCATTAGTCGCCGGCTTGGGATTGACCGGCTTCGCTCTTGGCTTTGCAGTAAAAGACACCATCTCCAACATCCTCGCCGGCGTGCTGCTGCTCGTTTACCGCCCCTTTTCCAAAACTGATTTTCTGGAAGTCAAAGGCATGGCCGGCGAAGTCACCTCCATCGACCTGCGTTATACCACCTTACAATGCGAGGGCCAAAAAATCCTGCTCCCCAATTCGCTGCTCTTCACCAACCCCATCACCATCGGCAAGCCGGAAGCCAGTGAAGCATAGGCAGGGCACGCCAAGGCGGTTTCGAAAAAATTGCTCTACTTCAATTGTACTTTTTGAGAACCCGCCGCCTGCTTCGATTTCGGCAGCTGTCCCTTTAGCAATTCGGCATCTGGCATTTGCAATCCAATTTTCACCGTGTGTTTTCCCTTCGAATATACACGCGGCTGAAAGCGATTATTGCTAACGCGAGTGGTGTAAAGCACCTCGCCTGTCTTTTCCTCAATCACCTGCACAACTGGATTTTGGCCCTTGGCAAAACGCAGCTCGGGCAGCCAACCAGCGACTTTCCGACCGTCGTTGGCGGTTTGATCGATGGTGATCGGCCAGCCGGGGTATTGGGCTTTGTCGCCATCAGCCACGTCGCAGAAACGCGGCCAGCATTCGAAGGTGATCTTCCGTGTCTTTTTGTTGAAGCGCGCGATGCCGTAGCCGTCGGCGCGTTGTTTTTCATCGGCTCGATTCTCCGGGTTGGCGTAAGCCATCATCGAGATCTTGTTGCCGAGGCCGTCCTTGAAATCGCCGGTCCACGGCAGCGGACTATTGGGCACGGGATTGGGGCCGGGCTTTTCATCGAGCGGATGCCACCAGCGACCGTAGATGGTGTTTACCAAGGCAGGCCCAGTGAAACCGTAAGGGCCGTCGCCGAATTCTTTGATGCCATGTTTCACAACGACGGCGAGGTGTTGATCGCCGCACAGATGCACGGCGCGGGCGCGCCGGATGATTTCCAGCGCGCGCCGGCTTGGCGTTTGTGGCCAGCCATTGCAATCGAGGTCAGCGAGCAAGCGGCCTTTGGGGCCACCGTGCATATGGACGGCGCCGCAGAATGCGGTTTGCGAGAGGACACATTTCATTTCGGCATCGGTCCAGTCGGCAGTCCAGTTGTTCAGGAAATCTTCCTGACGCGGGCCAAGCAACTCAAGGCCGGGCAGATCAATCTTGTTGGGATCATACTTGGGGTCGTTGATGTGATCCGGGCGCGGGCCCATCTTGGGGATTTTGCCTGCGGGGCCGCTCTTGAATTTGCGATCCTCCAGAATGGCAAAGTCCACGCCGCCCACAGTGAGTCGCGTGTAGTAGACGCCAATATTTCGGTCGACCGGATTGGGGTCAGCGGGGTCCGGCAGGTTGGAGGTTTGCTGGCGTTGGACTTGGTTTACATATTTGGGTGGAAATTTATAGCCACCATCCGCGCCGCCATTGAGCTTGGCAAGCTTACCACTCTCGCCCCAGACGTTGCCGTGGCCCACATCGTGGTCGTCAGGGATGCAGATGGTGGGCCGGTCGCGAATGATGTCGCGGTATTGCAAACCAAACTCCACCCAGCCCACCGTGTGCTCGGTGTGGCGGTAATGCTGGTCGCCGCCGAAAAAGAGCAGGTCCGGATTATGGTGGCGCAGGTTTTCGACAATCTCATCACGCGGGCCGGTTGTGCGGCTGGAGTTGCACGAAAGATTGGCGACCACAATCTCCTTCTTGTCCTTCGGATCCTTCCGGATGAGCCCTTCAAACTTCGCCTTGTCGCCGTGGCACACGCGGTATTTTACCTCCTTCGAGTTGTCCCATTTCTCGACGCGGAAATGCGCGTCCCAACCCGGATAATGCACCTCGGCCTTGGCCGCCACGCTCCATTTCTCACCGGGCATTTGCAGTTCCAGCCGCGCCTCACGCTTCTCGCCGGGCTTCAGCGGAAATAACTGCGCCGAAACTTTCAGCACACTATCCTGATGCGTGTAGAGCGCAAACGCCACCACCTCATCGCGCGGCACATTCATGCTCGGCGGCGCGCCCTTGTTACCTTTGGGTGCCGGCTTGCCGTTGTTGCCGGGGCGTTTCCACCATTCGCCGGTGGTCAACAATTCCAGTCGCCAAAATTCCTTGCCGAAGGGCCGAACCACTTCCTGCGCGGTTAGAAATTCCGTGGTGACCACCAATGCGCCCGCACCGGCAGCAGTCAATTGCAACGCCTTGCGGCGGGTAATGTTTTTGTCGTTCATCGTAAAAATTATTTTCTGCGCGGAGTGCGTTTGGGTTTATGGATGCCGCCCTTGGGCATGATCGGGCGGATCCAGCCGGCGAGGTCGGCGGGCTTCACGTTTTGTGCCTCGCCGCCAGAGGTGAATGGCGTGGGCTGGTATGGGCCGACGAAACCGACGTTCATATCCGCCTTGATTGCCTTCTCCATGCCCATGCACCAAAACACGCCGTTGATGATGCAGCGGCGCACGCCTTCGCTCACGATATCTTCCGAGGCGCCTTGCGTGCTGCAAAATACACGGCCCTTTTTGCCGGAGGGCGACGTGTATTCGCGCACCCAAATGCTCGGGCTCGGCGGCTTGTTGGCCAGCGGTTTGCCGGTCGGCTTCATCGAGTCGAGCACGCGGTTTTTGCCGAGGATGATGGAGCCCTCAATGGGCACGGCGCTGTATGCGCCGGCCAGCGTGTGCATGTCCTTAACGCCGCGCATCACGGGATGATTCTTCTGTTCCGGCACCACAAACATCGCTGTGCTGTATTGATGATTGCGGCCGTAATGCCCCGCGCCTTCGCGTGGCCGCCATGTTTCACCAAGGATTTGCCGTCCAAAACCCCAGTCGTATTTTTCGTTGCGGGAGTTGTAATTGTAATAAGCGTAGGTGCCCTTGAGGCCGTTGAAGGCGTGGGTGGTGGTGCGCAGGCCGAGCACCGGGCCGCCGCGATCGAGGTAGGCGGTAAACTGTTTCATCCACGCATCGTTCGGGTGCAGGAAGCGCAGGAAAAGAAACATCAAGTCCGCATCCTTCAACGCCTCGATGCCGGGCACGTGTGAGGAGCCGGCCTTGATGTGGCCTTGTTCATCCAAGCCAAAAAGCACCGTACACTTAAAGCCATACCGCTTGGCGAGGATGCGTGCGATGGCCGGGCAGGTTTCTTCGCCACGATACTCGTGGTCGCTGGCGATGAAGACGATGTGCTTGCCCTTGCCCGGGCCGGCCGTGCCCTCGTAGACCAGAATTTTATCCGGCGCGGGTGCGGTGGTTTTCACAGGCAGCTCAACCAGATTAAGGTTTCGGTAATCAATGGTCATTGTGCGTTTGCCGTGCAGTTGAATGCCAATGGGCCCCTCGGCCAGGCCCGTGGTGCTGGTGTAGGTCATTACCTTTTCGCCTGCCAACCACACGGTGTATTGGCCGCCCATGGCTTGGATGCGCATCGTGTTCCAATCCTTTGGCTTGAGCAGTTGTTTGATTTTCTTTGCCTCAACCGGATAGCCCTTGCCGGGGATGTATGGCGAGCAAGTCATATCGCGCCCGAGCGAGCCGCTGATGCCGATTTGAATTTGGTCGCTGTTGCGGATGTGAATGCCGCTATCCACCCGACCCGCGCCCATCCGAAATTCAAACTCCATCAAAAAATTGCGGTACTTCTTTTCCGTCCAAAGCACAGAACCTTTCTTCTTCGGCCCACTTTGAATTTTCAACACCCCATCAACCGCCTTGTACCAACCGGCCTCGTCATTGCCCGCAGGCACCTTCCAGCCGGTGAGATCCTTGCCATTTAAAATCGGATTCAGGATGGGCTCGGCAAATAATCCGGCGGCAAAACCAAAGAGGACGACAGCAAGAAACGGTCTGAAATGCATGGACGAAAGTGTGCCTGATTGCCACCGCGGTTCAAGCCCACAGCGCATCAAATTGCCATTGACCACTGCGCGGCATGGATTGACACTGCGCCCAACCCCGTCCTTGATCCTATGCGAAAATTGATTCTTTGCTTTGCGCTAACCATCCCCGCCTTGGCGCAGCAAGCGCCTTACGACAATCCGCCCGAGGCCAAGCCGCCGTATTACCGCGTGCGGTTTGTGGCTTCCGCCAAGCCGGGTGAACTGATTTTCCCCGTGCAATATACGGTGTGGATTCCGGCCGGCGTGAAAAAACTGCGCGGCGTGGTGGTCCATCAGCACGGTTGCGGCGAGGGCTCGTGCAAGTCGGGCCAGACGGGTGCCTTCGATTTGCATTGGCAGGCATTGGCCAAGAAGCACGACTGCGCCCTGCTCGCGCCTTCGTATGAGCAACCGCAAAAGGCGAATTGCCAAATGTGGTGCGATCCGCGCAATGGTTCTGCCAAGGCGTTTCAGGAAGCGCTGGTCGAGCTGGGCAAACTCAGCGGGCGGCCGGAACTGGCCACCGTGCCCTGGGCGCTCTGGGGCCACAGCGGTGGCGGGCATTGGGCCGGTGGCATGGTGATGCTGCATCCGGAACGCGTCGTCGCCGCGTGGCTGCGCTCGGGCGTGCCACCGTTTGTGCCGAATCCGGATCGACCGGGAATCAAGCCGCACCAGTTGCCCAAGGCCGCGCTCGGTGTGCCGATGATGTGCAACCCGGGCACGAAGGAAGGCGTCACCGTCAAGAACGGCCGCTTCGCCCGCGTGTGGCCAATGAACGAAACGTTTTTCAAAACTGTCCGCGAAAAAGGTGGTTTGCTAGGCGTGGCAGTCGATCCGTTATCCGCGCACGAATGCGGCAACCAACGTTACCTCGCCATCCCGTGGCTGGACGCCTGCCTCACCGTGCGTTTGCCAGCAAAGCCCGGGCAACCGCTCAATCCCATGCCGGTCAAGCAAGCGTGGCTCGCTCCGCTCTTGGGCAAAACCGCCGTGGCCGCCGCGGCGTATCAAGGCGATCAATTAAACGCCGTTTGGCTTCCCAATAAGACAGTCGCGCAGCAGTGGATGCAGTACACGCACGACACGCAAGTCATCGACACCACCCCACCGCCGGCGCCCACAAACGTGAGGTTTAAGGGCCGCACACTTACATGGACGGCCGAGGCCGACTTGGAAAGTGGCCTGTCGCATTTTCTGATTTACCGCGGCAGCCGGGTGATTGCCACTGTGCCTGATAAGCCCAGCAACCGCTTCGGCCGCCCGCTCTTTCAGGGTCTGCAATACAGCGACACCCCGACCGTGCCGTTGATGAAAATGGAATACACGGTGAAGGACACCGATCAACTTTCGAAGAGCGCCCACAAGGTCGTGGCCGTAAACACTGCGGGCTTGCGGTCGAAGTAGCTCCATCGACATGGTGGCTGATGCGTGACTAGCCAAGCACAAGCGCGCGAAGTTTTTCCAAGACTACCTCAAAATGTAGTGTGGAATTGGCTGGCTCCGAATGCTGTTTTAGCCGATTCTTGAACCGCTTTATGAAACGCGGCTCATTCATTCTGCTCACGTTTTTTTTGGCGGGATTACGTTCGGCCTTGGCCGAGGGCACGGACGAGGCGGCCCTGCGGGCGGATGCGCAGAAGGTGTTCAAGGAAAAGGTCGCGCCTTTCGTGAACAAATACTGCACGCGTTGTCACGGCAGCCGGGCCAAGGCGGGGATCAATCTGCAGTCGGCGCTCAAGAATCCCGGCGGCGAGTCGGCGTCGTTGCATTTCAAGAAGGCGGTGGCCAACGTCAAGGTGCACGACATGCCGCCGGTTGATGCCTCCAAGAAACCGACCAACAAGGAGCGGCGGCAATTCGCCGAGTGGGTTGGCAAAATCAAATATCTCGCGCCGCGCGATCCAGGGCCGTTCGTCATTCGTCGCCTAACCAAGACCGAATACGCCAATTCCCTGCGCGACCTGTATGGCGTGGAATCCTCCATTGCCGACAGTCTGCCCGACGAAGTGGTCGGCGAAGGATTTCTCAATTCGATCTCATCGCTGCAGTCGGAGCTGTTCCTCGGCATCGCCAACAAGGTGGTGGATCAAGTCGTGGCGCCGGAAGGCAAGGCGCCGACTGCTGCCCAGAAACGGCTCTTTGGCGAGGCACCGCCTGAAGACGCCGACTTGCGCAAGGCGGCCCGCAGGATCGCGAGTTCGTTGTCCCGAGATGCCTATCGCCGGCCGCCGACTGATGCGGAGCTGGACGTCCTCGTCGACGTCTACGACCTAGGCCGCAAAAACGATCTCAACCATCCGGCGGCGCTGGGCCTGATGCTCAAGGCGGTGCTGGTCTCGCCGCAGTTCCTTTTCATCACGCCGGCCGGTGAGCCGGAAACGAAGGAGCCGATCGTTCCGTTGGACGACTTCCAGTTGGCCTCGCGCCTGTCGTTCCTGCTGTGGTCCGCGCCGCCCGATACCGAGTTGGCTGCTTTGGCCGACAAGGGCGAGCTGCACCAGCCCGCGGTGTTGCGGGCGCAGGTGGAGCGGCTGTTGAAAGATGCCCGCTCGCGGGCGTTGTTCGATGGGTTCGGGGCGCAGTGGTTGCGCGTGAACGCACTGGACGGGCAGGTGTTCGACCCGAAAAAATTTCCCCAAATGACGCCGGCACTACGGACGGCGATGATCGACGAGACCCGTTTATTTTTCGAAAGCATCGTTCGCGAGAACCAAAGCGTGGTGCGGTTCGTGGACAGCGACTACACGTTCCTGAACGAACCGCTCGCCAAGGTGTACGGGCTCGGGCAATCCGTGCGCGGGCTGAAGATGC
>CAZJRV010000126.1:0-8353 GCA_964548235.1 uncultured Verrucomicrobiota bacterium | reverse complement strand
TGGGGGATTGGGTTTTGTTTTTGAATCGCGAGGGGTTTGAGGTGACGGGATTGGATATCAGTCGGAAGACGGTGGCACAGTTGCAGGATCGGTTTCCAAACCAAGATTTCCAGGCGGGAGATATTCGTGGCACGGGGATGAAGGCGGATTCGTACGATGTCTGTTTTTCGTGGGGCGTGTTTGAGCATTTTGAGGATGGGCCGGGCGATTGTTTGCGTGAGGCGTTTCGCATTCTTAAGCCGGGCGGTTTGTTGTTTGCCTCGGTGCCATTTGATAATTGGCGGATGAGTACGAAAGGCACATTCGCAAAACCCGCCCCTGCCAATCGCAATGAGCGGTTTTATCAATACCGGTTCACCCGCGCGGAATGGGCGCGCGAAATATCGCGGGCGGGTTTTGAGGTCGAGACGTTGAAACCCATCCACAAACGGCAGGGAGTGTTGCGCTGTTTGCACCACGAGTTTTTTCTCCCGTACGAATGGCTGCTTACGCGCGGGCTCAGCGTCGCGTTGGCGCCGTTCATTCCCGGCTCCTGCATCGCACACATGCTTCTGGGCGTGGCCCGTAAGCCGGCGGTCAACGAGTGATGCGTGATGCGCTGCGATCATTAAGACTAGGGTTCCAATCGTTGCCATTTCGCGTGATGGAATCATTGGGCGCCCGTGGGGAGGGGCCTCCGGTTCAGTTTGTAATTGAAAAATCGGATTGGGCAATCCGATGGGTGGGCGAAGGGATTCGCGATGGATTGCCGGGTAACGCAAAGGGTAAACTAGCCACTACTCAAGCGCCGCATCGATTGCTTCATCGCGTGGCTCATTTTGGTTCGCAATATATGTGGGTGGATTGGGCGCCGCATCTCTCCGCAACCAATCAACCCGTCGTTTCATTTTTTCACGGCAAGCCGGAGGACGGGCCTCAGGTGGAAAAACACATTGAACAATTTCTAAAATCCGAACCTCAAGTGCGTTCCATCGTGGCTTCGGCTGGAGTTGTACGGGAGCGGTTGATGAGCTGGGGAGTAAGGGCGGACAAGATTGCGCACATTCCGATCGGGACGGACGTAACGATGTTCCGCCAGCCCTCACAGGAGCAGCGTGAGGCCGCACGCGCCCACCTTGGGTTTTCGGATGAAGCGATTGTCATTGGGTCATTTCAAAAAGACGGCGTCGGTTGGGGTGAGGGAATGGATCCCAAACCGATCAAAGGGCCGGATGTTTTTTTGGATGTGGTGGAACTATTCGCCAAAGACCTCCCAGTTGAAGTTTTGCTTTCCGGTCCCGCCCGGGGGTTTGTGATGAACGGCCTAAAGCAACGCGGCATTCCGTTTCAACATCGTTACCCTCCCGAGCGCGCGGATCTGGTGGGACTCTATCACGCATTGGATTTGTATTTAGTGACCTCCCGCGAAGAAGGCGGCCCGATGGCGTTGATGGAGAGCATGGCATCAGGCGTGCCGGTGGTTTCCACTGCGGTAGGGATGGCGCCGGATTTGATTGTGGACGGGGCCACCGGGGGGTTGGCGGCTTCGGAGGATGTGGAGGGGCTTGTGAATCGTGCGCAGGCGATGCTTGCCTTGGACGATTCTGCCCGCGCGCAGCTCACGGCTAAGGCGCGCGAGGCGGTGTTGCCGTGCGATTGGAAAGTGGTGGCGCGCCGGCATTGGGAGGAGGTTTATCAACCGCTGTTGAATGAAGCAGCCTGATGCATCATTGGCCAAACGATTGGCGCGGGGGCTGTACGGCGGAGTGTGTGGCGCGCGGGTGTGGGCGAATGGATGGGCTTCAACCTCGCGCGAAATCGCGGTGCATTACGGTGGGGCGCGCGCGGGCGGGGCGGGCGGGCCGCGGGTGAAAGTGCGGCGCTTGCGCGAAGATTTCCCCGAGGCGGGTTGGCGTTTCAATTTGGTGTACTCGCTCAGCAGTGCGCCCCATCTTTCGCGCGCGGCATTGGAACGGTTGCGGCGGAGGGGCACGCCGATTGTTCATAATCAAAACGGCACGTTTTATCCCGCGTGGTACGGCGGCGATTGGCGGGCGGAAAACCGCCGGATGGCCCGCGCCTTTCGCGCGGCCAACCACGTTTTTTTCCAAAGCGAATATTGCCGCCACGCCGCGCACAAGCACTTGGGCAAACGCGATGGCCCCGGCGAAGTGCTTTACAACGCGGTGGACACCGCGCGGTTTATGCCCCGTCAATCCCACCGCGCCGATGGGCCGGTGCGTTTTCTCGTTACCGGCCGTTTCGGGCACCATCATCGGTATCGTCTGGAAGCGGCGGTGGCGGGCTTGTGTGCGGCACGGGATGCGGGGTTGGATGCGTGGCTTACGATCGCCGGTCAATTCGAATCCAAAACGCTTCTGGATATTTCCCGGCAAATTGATGAATTGGATTTACAAAAATTCGTGAAGATCTCCGGCCCCTATTCGCAATCTAAAGCGCCGGATGTGTATCGCGCGGCCGATGTATTTGTGCTCACCACCCATCAGGACGCCTGCCCAAACGCCGTGTTGGAGGCGATGGCTTGCGGGCTGCCGGTGCTTTTTTCCGCAAATGGCGGCGTGCCCGAGCTGGTGGGCACGGAGGCCGGTGTGGGGTTGGCGTGTCCGGAAGACTGGGAAACATCCCGCCCACCCACGGCGGAGGCGTTGGGAGAAGGGATGTTGGAAATCGCTGAACAACGCGAAGCCATGGGCAATGTCGCCCGCGCGCGCGCGGTGGAACGGTTTGACATTCAACCGTGGATCCAACGCCACCGTGAGGTGTTCGAGCAGTTGTTGAAATGAATGCATTCCGCAAAGGCTGTTTGCTGGCAATCGCAAAAGTGCTTTCGTGGCCGTGGCGGTTGTTGCCGGCGCGCTGGCGCGAGGGAATTCTCACCGGATTATTTGTTTTGGATTCTCGCGGGGAACCGCGCAGCGGACTTGCGCAACTGCTGCGACTGCAGGATCGCCTCGATTGGGTGACCAATGAACGCGCAGTGGCCTTCGGCAATGGAGTGCATCCCAAGCATCGCCTCACGCGGTACCACGATTTTTTCGTGGAACATATTCCCGAAGGTGCCCGCGTTTTGGACATCGGCTGTGGCGTGGGCGCGGTTGCACGCAGCGTCGCCACGCGCGTGCCGGGCAGTGAAGTGGTGGGGGTGGATCGCGATGAAGGACGGCTCGCCGAGGCGCGCGCGGCGGACAATCCGAAAAATTTGACGTTCGTGAATGCGGACGTGTGTGATTCGTTGCCTGATGGACCGTGGCATGCGGTGGTGTTGTCAAATGTGCTTGAGCACATTGAAGATCGTGTCGGGTTTCTCCAAATCATTCTGGACCACGCAAAGCCGCAGCGCATCCTGATTCGTGTGCCGCATTTCGAGCGGGATTGGAGGATGCCCATGCGGGAGGAATTAGGCCTCAATTATTTTTCTGATGCGGAGCATTTCATCGAGCATCGCCTGGATGAACTGCAAGCCGAGCTAATTGCTGCCGGCCTGAAACCCACCGTCACCCAAACTTTTTGGGGTGAAATTTGGATGTATTGTGAGCCTGTCAACGGCAAGCAATCATGAGAGCGCCGCTCGTTAGCATTATTCTCCCATGCTACAATGCGCACACGCATCTTGCCCAAGCACTCGAAAGCGCGAAGGCTCAGACGCATCCAAACCTCGAAATCCTCATCATCAACGACGGTTCCACCGATGAGGAGACTCTGGAATTTCTCAAAGCCCTTGATGATGATATCCGCGTTGTGCACCAAGAAAATCAGGGATTGCCCGCCGCACGCAATCGGGGTTTTCGCGAGGCCAACGGCGAATACATCCTCCCGCTCGATTGTGATGACTGGCTTGAACCGGAAACCGTCGCCCTTCTTCTAAAGGCACAACAAGCCGCCCGTGCACCGGCATTTGCATTTCCTCAAATGATTCTTGAAGGCGAAGCTGCAGGCCACCTCAAAAAAAATCACAACCCGTTTGAGCAATTTTTCCTCAATCAACTTCCTTACTGTCTGCTGCTGCCCAAAGTCGCGTGGGAGGAGGCCGGCGGCTACGATGAATCCATGCGCCAAGGTTATGAGGATTGGGAATTTAACATTCGCCTTGGCCTTGAGGGATGGCGGGGCGTCACTGTGTCTGAGCCGCTTTTTCATTATCGCGTAGCGCAGGGCGGGATGCTGCTTAGCCTCTCTGGAAAACATCATTGCGAACTCTGGCGCGGAATCCGCGAGAAACACGCCCCTGCATTCCGTTTCGGATCACTGTGGAGTGGGTGGCGTGAATGTCGGACGCAGCCATCGACTTATCCACTGTCATTCTTTTTCGCGTGGTTCTGTGTTGCAAAAATTTTACCCGACGCATGGGCCTCGGCGTTGTTCAACAAAATGAGGCGACTCTCCCACAGTCAACGCGTGACCCGTGCAACACGGAAAGGCAATTCCTGAAATGTGTGGCATCCTCGGTCACTGGAACGTTTCGGGTATCGAAGAATCGCACTGGGCTGTGGCCATGAACCAACTCAAACACCGCGGGCCGGATGAGCGCTGCGAGTTTGCTTCTGATGAAGTCCGGCTGGGGATCCAGCGCCTGTCGATCATCGACCTCACCGAAGGGGTGCAGCCGGTTCGCAGTGAATCAGGTGAAGTGGTGGCAGTTATGAATGGCGAAATTTACAATCATGTGGAGCTAGCCAAAGGTTTGCGATCGCGTGGATACACGCTCCGCTCGCGCACGGATGCCGAGGTGCTGCCTCATTTGTACGAGGAGCACGGCGACGATTTTGTGAACCATCTGAGAGGAATGTTTGCCATCGCATTGTGGGACAACAAAAAGCGCAAACTGATTCTCGCCCGCGATCGGTTTGGGAAAAAGCCGTTATACTTTTGGAAGCCACAAAAAAACTCACTCGCGTTTGCGTCAGAGCTCAAGGCGTTAAAGGCACTGGCCCCTAACGCATCGTGGTCGCTGCGCGAGCAGGGCGTTTACGATTTTTTATCGCTCGGTTGTGTGCCGCAGCCGGAAACCCTTTACCGAAATGTACGACAAGTTCCGCCATCAACTGTGCTTACTTTTGATGGAGAACAGATTGCAGAACGCAAAATTCATAGCGGGGAAAAGCCGTCGGTCGGATCTGTTCAGGAGCACATTCGTGAATCAGTCCGGATACGATTGAGGAGTGATGTGCCGGTGGGCGTGTTTTTGTCTGGCGGCGTGGATTCGACCATCGTGGCGATCGAAGCCGCGAAGGAGGTTGGCGAATCTCTCCGAACGTTTACTGTGAAAGTGGATGACCCCGCATTGGATGAATCAAAAGTAGCCGCAAATACTGCCCGTGAGTTGGGCGTGCAACACACGGTTTTGCCGCTGGCCGTTTCACCGAGGGAAGATCTGATGTCCGTGGTGCGCCATTACGACCAGCCCTTTGCGGATTCCAGCGCATTGCCCAGCTGGGCGGTGGCGCGCGCTGCTGCG
Source organism: uncultured Verrucomicrobiota bacterium (assembly GCA_964548235.1). GTDB lineage: Bacteria > Verrucomicrobiota > Verrucomicrobiia > Limisphaerales > UBA1100 > JACNJL01. Next base: position 2,898 of record CAZJRV010000126.1, on the reverse strand, counting down.
CAACACGTCAAGGTGGTGCTCAACGGTGATGGCGGTGACGAGCTTTTCGCAGGGTATCGCAGACATCTCGCTGCTTATCAACTGGGCCGTGTTGGATTTGTCCCGCAATTGTTTTGGAAAGCAGTGGCGACATTGCCCGCAAGCAACCGGCGGTCCCGTGTGGGATTTCTCGCCCGCTTTGCACGCGGCGCCAGTTCCCCGTGGGGCCGGCGCTATCTCGAATGGGCCAACGATTTGCTTCTGGAAACAGACAAGCAACGCCACTGGCAAGGCAGTCCCATGCGTCCCGCAGAAGATTGGGTGGAAGCGCAAATGGTGTCGAACCTCTCGCCGCTACGCCAGCAAATGCAACTGGATCGCCGCATCAATTTACTCAGCGATTTGTTAGTAAAAATGGACATGGCAACCATGGCGCATTCGCTGGAGGCACGATCGCCTTTGCTCGATCAGGCGTTGGCGGATTTCGCCGATGACATTCCCGATGCAGAATTGTTGCGTGGCGGCCAAACGAAATCCTATTTGCGAAATGCGTACGCAAATGAATTGCCAGCAGACGTGCGCACTGGCACCAAGCGCGGGTTTGAGGCTCCCGTGGCCCGTTGGCTTTCCGAAGATTGGCGCGAGCTGATGCATGATTCGCTTGCGTCCGGCGCGCGCACGGAGCAGTTTATGAGCCGCCGGTTTTTGCAGGATACCCTGGCGGATCGGCTCGAGGGCGAGCGCAATTTGCCCATGTTGAAATACACGCTTTTGGTTTTGGAACTGTGGCTGAGGGAACAGGAGAACTAAACCCGCGCATTCTATTTGTGTCCGCGGCAGATTGGGCCTTTCGGGCCCATCGCTTTTCATTGGCCAAATGGCTGATGGCACAGGGCGCAACAGTGGGCGTGATTTGTCCGCCCGGAGATGCTGTGCCGGAACTGGAAGCCGCGGGTTTAAAAGTTTTCCCAATGGCATTGTCACGCGCGAACTTTTCCCCAACCGAATCGATGGCGGCAGCCAGGGCCGTGCGCAAAACGGTAGAGGCCTTCAGCGCAAACGTGGTGCACTGTGTTTCTTTGCGGTGCGTGTTGCTCGGATGGCTGGCAATGCGCGGTGTGCGCGATCGGCCGATGATGGTAAATCACGTCATCGGAATGGGCAGTCTGTTTTCCGGAGAAATGCGTTCAATGAAATTACGCCTGTTACGAGGCGGCGTGGAATGGTGCCTGAGCAGAGCCTTCCGCGCGCCGGGCGCAGTCACGGTGTTTCAAAACAATGATGACCTCCAATGGTGGCGCCAACACGCCGAGCTGGCAGAGCGCCAAGTCAGGTTATTCCCCGGCAGCATTGATTTAACACTGGCTAATCCCGCGCCCGAGCCTGATGGCTCACCGTGGCGAATAATTTTTGTGGGCCGCCTGTTGAAAGACAAAGGCATTACTGAATTGCTCGAAGCACACGCAATGTTGCGCAAGGCCGACATGGCTGTGGAACTAATTTTGTGTGGAGATGTCGACACGGGAAATCCAAATAGTTTTACGCTGTCCGAAGCCAAGGCAATCGAGGCAACGGAAGGCTGCAAATGGCTTGGGCGCCGGGATGATGTGTTTGAACAAATCGCTTCCAGTCATGCGCTCGTGTTGCCGACTTACCGCGAGGGCTTGCCGAGGGTGTTGTTGGAGGCGGGATTAGTACAGCGGACCGTGGTGACAACGGACGTAGAAGGTTGCCGCGAGGTAGTTGTGGACGGGGAATCCGGAATACTTTGTGAACCGCGCAACGCAACGGCATTGGCCGAAGCGTTGCGGACAATTCTGGAAAACGAATCACTGCGCATGAAATTGGCCGAGGGATTGCACCATCGAGTTCGCGAAAAATTTTCGGATGCAGTGGTGAATCCCAAATGGTGGGAGTTGTACACGGAGGATTGCCAATGATATGGCTGATGTTTTTTGTGAGCGCGGCGGTGTTGGGCTGGGTGTTGTGCCATCCGGTGAGCGCATTGTTGCGCCGCTGGAAATGTTGGGATCGGCCCAATTATCGATCAAGCCACACCGAGTCCACACTACGCGGCGGCGGTCTTGCGGCGGTGATACTCGTTGCCTGCGGCGTAGCTGTGTGGGTGTGGCCAATGGATAGCCAACTCGGCGCAATGTGGTTGGGCGGGCTGGCATTGTTAGGTTTTATTTCGTGGCGCGACGATCGCCATGGCGTGCCGGTGTCCGTGCGTTTGCTCATTCAAACGCTAGTGGCCGTGGGTGTTGTGCTGGCAATTCTGGGGAAAGATGCTCCAATTGGATTGATCATCTTTGCCGTGCTCGCGCTGGTGGCGTTTATGAATTTTGTCAACTTCATGGATGGCATTAACGGCCTCGTTACCGGCCAGCTCATACTGTTGCCCTTGGGCGCAGCAATATTTTTTGTCGGCGTCGGTGATGCCGCGCCATTACTGATCGCAATGGTGATGGCGGGAGCGTTGGCCGGGTTTTTGCCATTCAATTTTCCGAAAGCGCGAATGTTCTTGGGCGACGTGGGAAGCGTGCCATTGGGATTTTCATTTGGCGTGTTATTGATGTGGATGGCTGTGGCATCGGATGATTCAGCTTTGTACAAATCGCTTGCGGTGTTGCCGTTCTATTTTTTTCTTGAGGGGTCCATCACGGTCATTCGGAGGTTGCTTCGCGGAGATAAACTGGCACATGCGCATCGCGAGCATTTTTATCAACGCCTCATCCGAGCCGGCTGGAGCCATTCGAGAACGAGCGTATGGATTTGGGTTTTGCAATTAGCAGTGATCGCGCTGGCCTGCTGGCAATGGCAATCGGGCTGGCGCGTGGAATGGCTGTGGTTGACGGCAGGGCTGGTATGGGGCGGGTTTTTTGCCTACGCTGAAACGGTCTTCCGGCGGAGTCAGAA
>CAZJRV010000125.1:0-8571 GCA_964548235.1 uncultured Verrucomicrobiota bacterium | reverse complement strand
ACGGGTTGCCACGGCCAAGCTGCCTCGGTATTTGCCGCCCGGCACCGGCACCGCGCCCACCACGCCTCCCGCGCGTCCAAAGGTGCAGCCCGCGCAGCCGATTGTTTTGAACGGCGAAAAACTCATGCCCGCGCAGGCGTTGCCCAAGGATTACAGCGTGAAGGTTGCCGACGCGGAATGGATTTCGCTCGAGCGTTGGGGCAAGCTGTACGAAGGCTGGTTTGGCCGCATCCAACAACGGAGCGGCACGGTGCATCGTTTGGTGGCGGCGAATATGCGGTTTGACTTCACGCCGCGACAAAGATTGATCACTTGTCAGGGCATGCAAATCTGGCTCGGCTTTGGGCCGCGTTTGGTGGAGGGCCATCTTTATGTCCACGCGCTGGACGTGCAAAAACATCTCGCGCCGCTCATTTCCGGAATGCCCACGCTCGGCCGCGTGGCGGTGATCGATGCCGGCCACGGCAAGGACAACAAAGGCACGCGCAGCATCTTCAATAAAAAATACGAAAAAGAATACACGCTCGATTGGGCGATGCGGCTTAAGCCGCTTTTGGAACGCAAAGGTTGGCGGGTGTATCTCACGCGCGCCACGGATGACACCCTTTCGCTGACCGAGCGCGTGAAGTTTGCCGATCGCGTGCACGCGTCGGTATTCATCAGCCTACACTTCAACGCCGCCGCCGCGAAGGTGAGCGGGCTGGAGACGTATTGCATTTCGCCCACCGGAATGCCCTCGCATTTTACGCGCGGCAATCCCGATCCCATCGCCACCAAACTCCCCAACAACCCGTGGGACGCCAGCAGCTTTCAACTCGCCGCCCGCGTGCACAATCAACTGCTGCTCACCTGCCGCATGCCCGATCGAGGCGTGCGCCGCGTGCGTTTCATGTCCGTCATCAAAGGCCAGAAACGCCCGGCGATTTTGGTGGAAGGCGGGTACTTATCAAATCCCACCGAATCTCGCAAAGTGGACACCGCCACGTACCGCCAAAAACTGGCCGAAGGCGTGGCAGCGGCGTTATAACTACCACTCCACTTCCACCTTCAGCTTGTTCCCGAACCGATTGTTGTAAAACAAATGGCCGTGGGCGGCGCCGTATTCATGGACGAGTTTGGTGATCTTTACGTCGAAGCAGCAATACTCGGCGATCTCGGCCATCTTGCCTTGTTTGTACCACTCGAGCGCCTGAAGCCCTTCGGCGGATTTCTCACAGCCGAGCGTCGCCTGCGCGATGGAATCGAGCTTGAGTCGATGGCCGAGTCTTTCGTTGAGCACAATGAGCATGTCCAGTGAGGGCACCTGGCTGAAATCAAAAATTGAGTAACCTTCCAGTACGCGGTAATCGAATCGGATGTGGTTGAACCCCACCACCAAAACAGCGCGCTGGAGTTCCTTGATCAACTCCTCCACCTCCGGTTCGCCATAAAACTTGTAATCCCCGCGCGCGGTGCTGTACGTGACGCCGATGCTCATGCCCATCTTGTCGATATGACTCCAGCCGCCGACATCATCGGCCGAGTGCTTGGTTTCCAAATCGAAGTAGACGATGTTTTGGCTCATTTGCGTTCGAGTGCTTTGGGCAGGTGGGTGGCTTGGCCGAAGAGGGCTTCGGAGGCTTCGAGGATGGCTTCGCTGAGGGTGGGGTGGGCGAAGATGGTTTCGGTGAGTTGCTCGGCGGTGGCCTTTAGTTTAATGGCGAGGGTGATTTGGCCGATGAGTTCCGCCGCGTGTCCGCCGAGGATGTGACCGCCAAGAAGCTGGCCTGTTTCGGCGTGGGCGATGAGTTTGACGAATCCATCGGTCTCCCCTTGCGCGAGGGCTTTGCCGATGGCGGCGAAGGGGAAACGGCCCATCCGGATGGGGATGCCGCGCGCCTCGGCCTGCGCTTCGGTGAGGCCGATGGTGGCAATCTCCGGATGCGTGAACACGGCGGCGGGGATTTCGTCGTAGTTCATCGCCGCATTGTTTTTGCCGGCGATGAGGTTGTCCACCACCACGCGGCCCTGGGCGGTGGCGACGTGGGCGAGTTGCATTTTGCCGGTGACATCGCCGATAGCGTGGATGCCCACCACATTAGTTTGGCAAAATTCGTTGATGCCAATGGAACGGCCATCGAGGTTCACGTCGGCGGCATCGATGCCGAGGTCCACGGTGTTAGGTGTGCGGCCGACAGCCACGAGCAGGTGAGTGCCTTCGAGAGTTTCATCGGCGAGCTGGACGGTGACGCCTTCAGCGGTGGCTTCGGCGGACTGGACAGTTTCGCCAAGGCGTAGGGTGATGTTTTGACGCTTGAAACTGCGCCGCAAAAAATCGCAGAGATCGGGATCCATCCCGGGGAGCAAACGCGGTTCGGCTTCGAGCACGGTGACTTCGCTGCCGAGCGCGGCAAAGATGCTCGCAAACTCGCAGCCGATATAGCCGCCACCGAGAATGAGCAAACGCGGCGGTAAATCAGTGAGCGTCAGCAGATCATCGCTGTTCAGGATGCGGCTGCCATCGCGCGGGGCAATCGGCAAATCCGTGGGGCGTGAACCGGTGGCCAGAATGATGGCACAGGGGTTGGTGAGCGTTTGAGTGGTGTTGCCGCCGGCATCGGTGACTTCAATCTCGGTGGCACTTTTCAATCGGCCGCGGCCGGGGAAGTAGTCGACGCCATTTTTATCGATGAGATTTTGCACGCCGGCGGCGAGCTTGGTCACCACCTTTTGTCGGCGTTCCACAATGCTGACCAATTGCGCCTCGGCCTGCGCAATGCTGACGGCCCATTGGCTGGATTGCTGCGCTTGGCGCAACAGGTCGACGCTGGCCACCATCGTCTTGGTGGGGATGCAGCCGGTGTGCAGGCAAACGCCGCCGGGCGGGTTGGGGTCCACCAACGCCACCCGCAGCCCATGATGCGCCGCGCGAATGGCGGACACATATCCGCCGGGGCCGGCGCCAATGATGGCAAGATCAAATTGCGAATCATTCACGCGCGCAATCTAGCGATGAAGCGGACGGAGGCAAACAAAGAATTTTTTTAGGGATAATGAATCGCCAAGGCGCAAAGATGCCAAGAACCCATTTAAAAAACTTGGCGTCTTTGCGCCTTGGCGGTTCAACTCTTTTTTCAAATGGTGCCAATGGATTATCGGCTTTAGTTTTTGGACGGGTTGGGGTAGCGTTCGGCTGTTTTCCGGTGCTGAGCGCCGGGTATTGATGTCTGAATCCAAACCCAACCGCGAGGGTTCCAATGGCTCCAATGACAATGGGGAGTTGAAGATTTATTTCCTGCCGAACTTGTTGACGGCGGGGAATTTGTTCTGTGGTTTTCTGGCGCTGACGATCATTGTGGGCGCGCCGAGTTTGTATGTGCTGGAGGCGCCGTACACGGACTTGGCCAATCAGTTTGATGCAGCGAAGGAGCGAATTTATTGGGCGCTGGAATTAATTTTGTTGGCCTGCGTGTTTGATGTGCTGGATGGGCGGGTGGCTCGGCTGGGGGGCTACGACAGCCCGTTCGGGCGGGAGTTTGATTCACTGGCGGACATCGTTTCCTTCGGGATTGTGCCGGCGTTCCTGGTGCATCGGGTGGTGTTGAGCGACGTGTTTCGGGCGGAGACACCGGAGGTGGGCTGGGGGATCGCCTCGATTTTTGTGATTTGCGGCGCGCTGCGGCTGGCCCGGTTCAACTGCTACGCGGCCATTGAGGATGACCGCAAGGCGCGCGGCGAGGCGGCGGGGTTCCATTCGAGCGAGTTTATGGGATTCCCCATCCCGGCGGCGGCGGGCTTGGTGGCCAGCATCACCTATTTTTTAATTTGGTTTGAGGAACGCGATTTCACCAAGGGCGACTGGAAATTTGCGCTGCCGGTGTTGCTGCTGTTTCTCTCGGCGATGATGGTGAGCCGCGTGCGGTATCCCACCTTCAAGAAGGTGAACCTGCGCGGACGGCGCTCGTTTTTTTTCATGGTCATCACCGCAGTGGGCATCGGGTTGCTGGCTACGGTGGCGCGGAAGTGGGCGCTGCCGATTGGTGCGCCGTTGATTTTTATTGTGTATCTCGTGTACGGCTTTGTGAGGCCTTGGATGCCGCATCGTACGCGGCGCGGGATCGAGGAGGATGTGTCGCCGGAAAACGGGGGGTGATTTATTTTCCAGATTGCCTGGCCTCGGCGATGGCCCGATCCAGGCCGCCATCGCGCAGGGCGTTTAACTGGTTGAGGTTGGCCAGAGGTTCATCCAGGTCCGCCCAACGCTGACGGAGACCGGCACTAAGGAGGGGGACGATGACCTTGGCGGCGGTGGGGTTCTTGGGAGGCTCGGCAAAATAATTTTCCCGCACAAAATTCTTAAGCGTTCCAGCCTTGGCCTCGGGCCATTGTTTCAAGGCATTGTCAATTTGGTTATCCTCCAAGCCTGCCTGCTGCAGGGCGGCAGCAAGGTGCTGGGCAAGGATTTGTTCCTTGTAGAGGATGTTTTGGGTTACCTCCTCGATCTCGGATGCCAGCCCGTCACGGCGGCCCTCGAGTGAGGTAATGATGATTTCAGCATTTAACTGGCGGAGGTGGCCGGCAAACCAATCGTTGCCACCGGCTTGGGCGCGGATGGATTGGCGGACGCGCGCGGCAAAGTCGTGCAGATCCCGCGCCTCCAGTGGCGGGCCATCCATGCGTGCGGTGATATGCAGCACGTAGCCGGCGATGGAGTCATTGAAGGAGACACCGCCACCGGCATGCTCGAGGAAAGCAGTGAGGTTTTCCTTTTCGTCCTCGGCCTTGCCCAGTTGTTTTTGCTCGTGCTCAAACACGGCATTTTGCAGGGCGTTGAGGGGCACCAAATCTTTCAGCACGTCCATATGGTTTGTGCTGGCCGCGGCATTGAGAGCGAAGGGCGGGACGGTGACCACTGAAAGGCCGGCATTGGTTGCGGTGAGGGCAAACGGTGCGCCCTCCTTCAGGGACGCTTGGGCGACGGCCTGGAATTGCTCGCCCGCCTCGCGTGCAGCCCGCCGGGTCTCGGTCGCGAGAAAACTCTCGTGTACTTCCTTTTTCTCATCCTCATTCAGTTCAGTGTATTGGCGTAACTTTAGCGGGATGATTTCCTGCAGGCCCAGAATGTAGATGGCTTCCGGCCGGGTGGGATTGGGAGCGTACACGGCGCTCTCGAGCAGTTTGCCTTCCTTAAGCGCGGGGGAGAATGCGGCGCTTGTGACGGACGGGGGCAGGTTTGTTTCGGAAGAATCGTTGCTAAATGTGGCGGTGTGCACCTCCATTTTAAAATGCCGCGCGGTGGTCCAAAGGTTGGTGGTGGCAAAGGGGAGGCCGGGCGGGAACAGTGCCTTTCGGAAGTCTCGGGCCTGGGTCCGCGCGGCGGCGTTGGCGGCGATAAATATGCGGTCGCCCATCGGAGTATCGCGCAGTTCCGCCTCGGCGCGGGCGAGCAGGTTGGTGGCGTTCACGGGCAATGCGGTCCCGTTGAGGTCGGTAAACTTGTTGGTGGTGGTGTTGTGCAGCTCGATGCGTTTTTGCACTTCTTCATCAAACTTCTCGGCCTTGCGCGCGTCGGCCTCAAAATCGGCCAGCGTCAGCTTCACGTACGCAATGGTGCGCCGCACGGGCACCTGATACCGGTTGGCCACCTGGTTAAAATGATTGGTGAAGCCCTCCGCCTTTGTGATGTCCGCATGGTTGGTGGCGCTCACGGTGTGGTTGGTCAGGGAGACAAACGCAGCCTGCACTGCATATTCGCGGTTGTTTTGCGCGAGTTCCTCGGCCATGTCGGTATCCGGCCAGAACCCGGCGCTGCGGGACATGATTTCGGTCAACTGCTGTAGTGTGAGGCGGTCGCGAATGTATTGGTCCAACTGTTCCCGCCCCGTGCGGCCCTCGGTGATGAAGCCTCCGGTGGCCAGTTGTGTCAGCAGTGCATCATAATGATCCGGATTATACTCCTGCACGCCATTGAGATTTTGCACCATAAAATTGCGTTCCAGATTTACGGCGCTGTCGCTAATGACAATGCCCAGCCCATCGGCGATCGTCAGCTTTCGCAGGCGAATGCGGGCATTGTGTTCGAGGCTGTTGATGTCATTGTAATTGTCTCCGTTGAGGTCGATGAAGCGCGAGTTGCCGGCCATGCGGCGTGCGCTGGCGGTTTCCAGCACGGGCGGGGACTGCATTAGGCCCAGTGCCTGCTGGATATCGCCCCCCGCCATTTGCAGTGCCTCCTGCATGCGGCCCGCGCGAGCGAGCATTTGCACCATCACCTGCCGCTGGCGTTGATCCAAAACCTGTTCGAGCAGCAACTGGCTTCGCGCATGCTCCACCGCCTCGGCATTCGCACTTGGCGCGCCGCCGCCGGCTTGGAATGGATCATAGTTGGGCGTAAAGAAGATGACAAAACTGATCACGACCAAAATAATGATCGCAATCCAGAGCGGCTGGGAGTGTTTGCGTAGGGTACCAAACATGGGTTTGTAAAATGGGACGCGAACGCATAGCGCACCCGCACCGGTGGGTCAAACCAATTTCCCGGCCAAATCGCTTTACAAGCTGCCGCGCCGGTGCGAGGCTCGCCGGGCATCATGACACGGCAATACGGCATTCTTGTTATTTTTCTCACAGCGCTGCTGCTGGGCGGCTGCGCCCGCACCACGCTCACCAACCTTACTGTGGGCCAACAGCCGCGCGACGCCAATGGATTTTATCGCGTCGAGATTATTTGGGAAAACAACGATAACACCGTGCGGCATGAGACGGTGAACCCCGTGGTGCTGGTGGGCACAAACGCCTTTCCCATGCAACGCACGGCGCTGGTTACCAATCGCTGGGAGACGCTTCTGCCGGTGCCGGTCAATGAGAGAGATGTGGTTTACCGCATCCGGGTGGACTGGAAATTCAACGCCATCGGCGCCCCGCAAAGGAACAGCATAATGCACGGGCCCTATCAGTTGATGATCAAGGATGAGTGAAGCCGGTTGCCGCCAACGGATCCTTTGTCAATAATCCAAACAAATGCCCCTTGACCACGGGCGAACAAATGTCGTCTCTGGGGGCGCAGTTTTTTTGCAAAGGAATGAAAGCCAAAGTCATCATCACCCCAAAGCGCGAGGTGCTCGATCCGCAGGGCAAAACCGTACAGTCCGCCCTTGAGCACATGGGCTGCTCCGGCGTGGGCGAGGTGCGCATCGGCAAATACGTCGAGATCGAAATGGACGGAGAACGCGAAACCGTCGAGGCCAAGCTTAGCGAGTATGCCGACAAGTTTCTTGCCAACCCGAACATCGAGGACTACCGGCTCGTCCTCGAGGACTGATGAAGTTTGCCGTCCTCCAGTTTCCCGGGTCCAATTGCGATCAGGATTGCGTGCACGTGCTGCGAAATGTGTTTGGCCGGCCCACGGAATTGCTCTGGCACAAGGAACACTCGGTTGGCGAAGCCGATGCGGTATTCATCCCCGGCGGCTTCAGCTACGGCGACTACCTCCGTACCGGCTCCATTGCTCGCTTCAGCCCCGTGATGTCGGCGGTCAAGGAATTTGCAGATAACGGAGGCTATGTATTCGGCATTTGCAACGGATTTCAAATCCTTTGCGAAGCCGGGATGCTGCCCGGCGCACTTATCCGTAATCGCTCCCTGCAGTTTCGTTGCGAGCACGTTTACCTGCAAATCGCCTCGCACGATTCGCCCTTCACCGCGCACATTCCCGAGGGCAAAAATTTGTGCATCCCCATCGCCCACGGCGAGGGCAATTATTTTTGTGACGACGATTTACTGGAAAAACTTGAGGCGAACAATCAAATCCTCTTCCAATACGTCGATGCCGAAGGCGACCTCACCGATCACGCCAACCCCAATGGTTCCCGCGCCAACATCGCCGGCATCTGCAATGAGAAACGCAACGTCGCAGGCATGATGCCCCACCCCGAACGCGCCTCCGAACCCGCCCTGGGCGAAGATGACGGCCGCCACATTTTCCACAGCCTGATCACCGCATTAAAAACCCAACCCGCCCTGGCCACCGCCTGATGAGCGCCGAGCCCGCCATCACGCCGGAGTTGATTGCTGAGCACAACCTCACCCCGGAGGAGTACGAGGGCATTTTGGAATTGCTCGGGCGCGCGCCCAATTATACCGAGCTGGGCATCTTCAGCGTGATGTGGAGCGAACATTGCTCGTACAAAAACACGCGCGCTTTATTAAAGGGTTTCCCCACGCAATCACCGCGCGTGCTGGTGGCGGCGGGCGAAGAGAACGCCGGCATCCTCGACATCGGCGATGACCTCGCCATTTCCTTCAAGATCGAAAGCCACAATCATCCCAGCGCCGTGGAGCCTTTCCAGGGCGCGGCCACCGGCGTGGGCGGCATCATCCGCGATATTTTCACCATGGGCGCACGACCGGTGTGCGCCATCAACTCCCTGCGCTTTGGCGAGCTGAGCAGTGCGGGTGTGCGGCAGCTGTTCCGCGGCGTGGTCAGTGGTATCGCGCATTATGGCAATTGCTTTGGCAACCCCACCGAGGCAGGCGAGGTTTATTTTGACAAAAGCTACGAGGGCAATCAGCTCGTGAACGCATTTGCCCTCG
>CAZJRV010000124.1:0-8600 GCA_964548235.1 uncultured Verrucomicrobiota bacterium | reverse complement strand
CGCCGTGCCCCAATCCGGATGCTCGCCGCGCTCGGGATCCGGATGCTCAAAGAGCGGCGTGCCGTCAAAGCGCGCCAGTGCCCAGTCGTCCTTCGGGAAATGGGCGGGAACCCAGTCGATCAACACGCTGATGCCCGCCGCGTGCAGGGTGTTGATAAGGAACTGAAAATCCTCCGGCGTGCCGTAGCGACTGCTGGGCGCGTAGAAGCCGGTGACTTGGTAGCCCCACGAGGGATAGTACGCGTGCTCCGCCACGGGCAAAAACTCCACATGCGTGAACCCCATCCGGTGCAGGTAATCCACCAGCAGCGGCGCCAGCTCACGGTAGCTGTACGATTCGCCCTCGTCCTTTTTCCGCCACGAGCCGAGGTGCATTTCGTAAATACTCATTGGCTGCGCCAGCGGGTCGACCTTTTCGCGACGCGCAATCCAGTCCGCATCGCTCCACGCAAACCGGCTGTTATCCCAGACAATCGAGGCGTTCTTCGGCGCGATTTCAAAAAAGAACCCGAAGGGATCCGTCTTCTCCAGCAAATCGCCCTCCTCGGTCAAAATCTGAAACTTGTAATGGCTGCCCACACCGCAGCCCGGCGCGAACAGTTCCCACACGCCCGACTGCCCCAGCATCCGCATCGGGTGATGGCGCCCATCCCAACCGTTGAAGTCGCCCACCACGCTGACGCGCTGCGCATTGGGCGCCCACACCGCGAAGCTGGTACCGTCCACGCCATCAATGCACCGCGGGTGCGCGCCGAGCTTTTCATAAATGCGACGTTCATCGCCTTGGTTGAACAAAAATAAATCGTTGTCACTGATGGTCGGCAAAAAGGAAAACGCATCGCGCGTGCGCCATTGCTCGCCGCTGCCCCATGTGATGGCCAGATCGTACGCGTAAATTTCATTCACGTCCTCCACCGTGCCTTCAAACAGATCCGAATCACCCACGCGCCGCAGCGCGATCACCGGCTTGGAAGGCTCGTGCACCGGCACCGCCACCACACCTTTGGCCAGCGGTAACAGCGCGCGCACCACCACCCCGCCCTCCGCAAGCCGATGCATCCCCAGCAGCTCGTGCGGCGCGGCGTGCCGACCGGTGGTGATGGCCTCAAACTGGGCGTCGGTGAGAATCATTCCGGCAAAATCGTGTTGAGTTGTTCGCGCATCAAACCCAATTCGCCCTCATTCCAGATGACCTGATCGGCACGTTCCATCTTTTCCGATACCGCCATTTGCGCCGCAATGCGCGAAGTGATTTGGTTTTCCTCCCAGCCGCGTGCGCGCAAGCGGTCGCGCTGGGTGTTGGCCGTGCAGGCCACGCAGAGGGTGAAATCAAACTCTGTTTCCGCGCCGACTTCAAAGAGCAGCGGGATCACCACCACACCCACCGGCACCTTTTCCGCGCGCCATTTTTTGATTTGTGCCAACCAACGCTCGCGCACGCGGGGGTGAATAATGGCCTCGAGCTTTTCACGCTCGGCGTCGTTTCCAAAAATGTGCGCGGCCATTTTTGCGCGGTCGAGTTTTCCATCCGCCAAAAACTCCGAACCGAACGATTCAGAAATCTCAGCCAAGGTCGGTTCGCCGGGTGCCACCACTTCGCGCGCGAAGTCATCGGAATCCACCACCGGCACACCCTGTTTTCGAAGCAGCTTGGCGGCGGTGGATTTGCCCATGCCCACCCCGCCGGTGAGGCCGATGACGCGTGTGCTCATGAGACGAGATTTAGATTTTGAACAATTTCAACCGTGGCGCGCGATTTGTTGAGCGTATAAAAATGCAGCCCCTCCACGCCATTGGCAATCAGATCCGCACACTGGCGCGTGGCATACTCGATACCAAACTCCGCCACCGCCGCATCGTCATCGCCCAGACGATCGAGCGTTTCGATAATCTCTGGCGTCAGTTTTGAGCCGCACAACTGCGTGAACCGCTGGATTTGCCCCGCACTGAGGATCGGGATGATGCCCGCCAAAATCGGCTGCGTCACCCCGCGCGCGCGCAGGTAATCGCGGAACGCATAGAAATCCGCGTTATCAAAAAAAAGCTGGGTGATGATGAAATCCGCCCCGCACTCCACCTTGGCCTGTAGCCGTTGCCAATCCATCTCGCGTCCCTCCGTACAGGCAATGTGCCCTTCCGGAAAACCGGCCACCCCAATGCTAAACTCATCGCGCGCCGCCACGTGGCTCACCAATTCGTGCGAAAATTCAAAGCCCCCTTCCGGCTTCACAAACGCCTCCTGCCCCGGCGGCGGATCCCCGCGCAGCGCCAGAATATTGCGAATGCCCCGCCCGTGCGCCTCATCCAAAAATCCGCCGATATCGTTCCGAGTGGACCCCACACAAGTCAGGTGCGCCATCGTCGGCACCCCCTGCTCGCGCTGCAAATGCTCTACAATATCCAACGTCTTATCGCGCGTGCTCCCCCCCGCGCCGTAGGTCACTGAGAAAAACGCCGGATCAATCGCCTTCAACCGAGGTGCAATTTTTTCCAGCAAGGCAACTTCCCCCGCCGGCGTTTTGGCAGGAAAAAACTCACACGAAACAACAGGTCGGTCGGCCTCCGCACCTTCACGGAGCATATCGCGAATAAACCGCATCGGCGCGATAATGGAGAAAACCCGCCCGCGCCGCAAGCTTGGGTGCCCGTGCTACCCCCCAATCGCACTCATGGTGCGGTCGGGTTGTTCGAAATTGGTTTCGCCGATGTGGTGGCGGGGTTCTTTTTTTTGGACGACAGCCTGGAGCCATTGGGCGATTTCGGGGTCGGTGGCTTTGCCGCGCAGGAGGGGCTTGAGGTCGTGCTCGTGGAGGCTGAACAGGCAGGTGCGGATTTTGCCGTCGGCGGTGAGGCGAATGCGGTTGCACTGGGCGCAGAAGGGTTCGCTAACGGGATTGATGAGGCCAATCTCACCCTGCCCTGCATCGGCATCCTTGAACCGCCAGCGGGTGGCGGTGGCGGCGGGGTGTTCCATGTCCAATGGCTCCAGTTCGAAGGCGGCCTGAAGACGCGCCAAAATTTCCGCGCCGGGGACGACGTGTTCTTGTTGCCAAGCGCGGCCGGAATCGAGCGGCATGAATTCGATGAAGCGCAGGGTGAGTTGTTCATCACGGGCAAACCGGGCGAGGGTCTCGATTTCGTGGTCGTTGAGATCGCGGATGATGACGGCGTTGACCTTGACGGGCGCGAAGTCCAGTTCGCGGGCCTGGGCGATGGCGGCGAGGAGTTCATCAAGCCCATCGCGGCCGGTGAGTTTCTTGAAGTTGTCGCGGTCAAGCGAATCGAGGCTGAAGGTGACGCGGCGCAGACCGGCGAAGCGTAGGGACTCGGCGTGTTGGGCAAAGTGAAACCCGTTGGTGGTGAGGGCAAGGTCGTCGATGCCTTCAAGCGCGGAAAGCTGCCCGACCAGTTCCGGCACGGCGCGGCGCAGGAGGGGTTCACCCCCGGTGAGGCGTAGCTTGGTGATGCCGAGGCCGGTGGCGATGCGCGCCACGCGGGTGATTTCTTCATAGGTGAGAAAGTGGGAACGGGGTTTCCACTCGTGCCGAATGGACTGCGGTGCTTCTGGAGATGTGGATTTGCGGCGATAAAAATCCGCTGCCTCTTCGGTCTCGGGGAGACAATAGAGGCAGCGGAAATTGCAGCGGTCGGTGATGCTAATGCGCAGGTCGCGCATGTGGCGGCCCAAGCCATCGACCAATTCGTTGGATTCGCTCACGGGTTCTCGTTGCCCGGCGCTGGCGCCTCGGGCGCGGCGGGGGCGGGCACAGCCGGTGCCTCAGGAGCCTCGGGCACGGCTGGAGCTGCTGGCGCTGCCTCGGGGACAGCGGGAGCTTCGGGAGCCGATGGAACTTCCGGGGTCGCCTCGGGGGTTACCGAAGTGGGTTCGGGTTGTTTCACTGGCTCAGGTTTCACGAGTTTGCCATCAATGTAAAGGTCGCCGTCGGTCAGCTCGTAGTGAACTTTTTTGGTGTTGGCGGGCTCGGCCTTATTGGCGGCGGCCAATTGGGCGGCTTTGCGGGGGTTGTAAGTGCTGCGCGCGGCGTGCTTGCCGCCGTTGGGGCCCACGCCCAACTCGCGCCAGCGTTTGCGACGGGCCTCGGCAATGCGTGTTTTGATGGTCTTCAATTGCTTGGCTAAAAAATCGACGTTGTTCATTCGTTCCACCAGCTTGGCTTTCTCGCCCTCCAATCGGTTCAGCTCGCGCAGGAGAAACACGCGGTCGCCATCGGCGGCTTCCAGCTTGGTGGTGGTCTCGGTGATCTTCTCGTTCAAGCCGGCAATCTGCGTTTGCAGCGCGCCTCTCTGCACGTTGAAATCGTCCATTTTGGCGGATAGCTCGGCGACCTTTGCCTCGGCGGCCTCAGCGGCGGTCTTGGCATCGGTCAGGGCCGTGGTGGTGGTGGCCAGCTCGGTGGTCTTGGCGTCCAGTTGCGTTTGGGTGGCCAAAAGTTTTTCCTCCACCAAGCCAATCTCGGTGGAGTGCTTGAGCTGCAAACCGTCGCGCTCCTGCTTGAGGGCGATGTTCTCCGTTTCCAACGTGGTCTTCGCCGTGTCCAAGTCGGTCTTGGCGGTTGCCAAATTATCCTTCTCGGTTTTCACGGTGGTCAGCTCTTGTTCCGTGGTATCGAGTTGGCTCTTGAGGTTGACCACTTGCTCGGCGGTTTGTGTGAGTTCCGCGCGCGTGGTGTCGCGCTCGGTCTTCACTTTTTGGAATTCCTTGTCGCGTGCGCCGAGTTTTCCATCGAGGTTGTTGTAGTTGACGGCTGAAAAGATGCCGAGGCCCGTCGTTACTGCCACCAGCACCACTATGGCGATTGTCTTTGTGTCCTTCATGGTGGACGGAGTGTGAGAGGGGTTTGGCCGGGAGACAAGGGGGAGTCATTAAAAAGTGTTAACAGGATTTGCCCCAGTTGTGAACAGCCCCGCCGCATCCGCAGGACGGCTTATCACATTTTTTGATGGCCCCGGCGGACAACTCGGCGCAGGATGGCGCGCATGGACAGTATGGACATCCCTCCCCAACGTGGGCCCGAGACTGCCGATGAAATTGCCGCCGCAATTTTCATGGAATGCCTGATGAATTTGGTGCAATCCGCCGCGTATTTACTGGGCAAGGTGAAGGCGCCGGCCACGGGTGAGCCGGTGATGGATCTGGCGCGCGTGCAATTGGTGATTCAGCAACTGGAGTTGCTGGAGAAAAACGCCGAGAAACTGAGCCTCGAGGAACAACAACTGGTGAAACGCAGTCTACAGGATCTGCGGATGGCGTATGTGACCGCTGCAGGCAAGACGCCCGAGGAAACCACGGAGGACACTCCCGCCGAGCCCACGCCCGATGCGGAACCAGCGAAACAGGCGGAACCTTCGGAATCGGAAGAAGACGCTGGCGATGAGGAGGAAAGCAGCCGCAAGCGATTTGTGAAAAAATACTCCTAATCCTCCAGCAGGATACGCACGCCATTTTCCTTTTTCAACCGCGTGAAATATTCCGGCAAAGCCTTGGCGTAGGCTTCCGCCTGAAGATGCTTGCGAATATCCTCGCGCACCTCGGTGAATGGCTTGGTGCGCGCGCGTTTGTGCTCCAGCATCCTTACGATGTGAAATCCTGCCTTGGACTCCACCGGTGCGCAAATCTGGTTGACCTTTAGCGCGAACACCACTTTTTCCACCTTGGCCTCCACCTGTCCGGCCACCAACAACAATTCGCCGTTCTGCTGCTTGGTGAGAGGATTCTCGGAAAACTCCTTCACCAACTGCCGGAATTCAATTCCCGCCGCCGCCTTGCCAAACACCTTGGCGGCCGTAGCTTGCTTCTTTGCGCGAGCATCGGGATTCAGCCGGAGATTTGTGGACGGATCTACCAGCGTAATAAACACCTCGGCCACCTTCGCCTGTTCGGGAACATTCCATTGCCCCTTCGCGTTGCGGTCATTATAAAACTTAAGCAATTCGCTTTCCTTGGCCTGCACCTTGGAGTGCAGCTCGCGCCGAGCCACCGCATCGGCCAGCAGTTCCACCTGCAGTTGCCGATGGAATTCCGCGGCATCCATGCCGTTGGACTCCAAATGCAGGCGAAAGGCGGTATCGGTGAGAAAAATTTTTTTCAACTCCTCAAGTTTTTTCCCTGCGTCCAGACTGGCCTTGGTTCGGTCACCGTCCTGGGCGCGCCGCCCGAGCAGCCGCTGCATCACCAGGTCATTCAGCAACTGCTTCTGGACTGCCTTCCCCACAAGGGTTGGAACGTTTACGCCGAGGGTAGCCTGCGTCATCACGTAGCGCCGATAGGCTGTATCCAGCTCGGATTCGTGAATGCGCACGCCAATGCCCGTGGCCACCACCCGCCCGGTGGGCGCGGCGGCCTGCAAGCCCAGCCCGGCCAACAGGCCGAGCGCCAATAATTTCCTGTGCCAGTTTTTCATTTTGCCTCCTTTATAGTATGACGACTTTTGCGTTTGAAATGTCCGGGTCCGCCGCCACTTTTTCCAGCAACGCCGCGGGCGGTGGCTGGTCGAGGTTCAAAAGCGTCAACGCCTCGCCGCCTTCCTCGTCGCGGTTGAGGCTCATGCTCGCGATGTTCACCTCGTGTTCGCCCATCAGCGAGCCAATATAACCCACCATGCCCGGTTTGTCTTTATTATTCATCACGAACAAAACCCCGTCGGGCACGCATTCCACGTTGCGGCCATTAAGGCGCACGATTCGCGGTTGGCTGCCAAAAAATGTGCCTCCGGCAGAAACTTTTGTTTCACCCGAACGCGCCTCAAAATGCATCCACTCAGAGTAGTCCGGCCCTTCGTGCGCCTTGATTTCCTCCACCTGAATGCCCAGCGAACTGGCCAAGCTCCGTACGTTCACCTGATTTACTTCCGCTCCACCGGCTTGTTCAAGAAATCCCTTTAACACGCACCGCGTTACAGGATCTGCAGGCACCTCCGCCGCTTTGCCGCCGTAAGTAATTTTCACGTGGTCGTTGCGTTGGGGCGCGAGTTGGGCGACGAGGCGCCCAAGTTTTTCGCCCAGCAAAATGTACGGCTTCACTGCCTCGTAAGTCTTGGCATCGAGGCTGGGCATGTTCACCGCGTTGCGGATGGTGCCGGTGACGAGATAATCAATGATGGCCTCGGCCACCTCGATGCCAACGCTTTCCTGCGCTTCCTTGGTGCTGGCGCCAAGGTGCGGGGTCATCACCACCTGCGGCAGCGCGCGCAATGGCGAATCTTCCGGGCAAGGTTCGGTTTCATAAACATCCATTGCCGCACCTGCCACTTTGCCACTTTGCACCGCGGCCACGAGATCGGTTTCATTGATGATGCCGCCGCGCGCGCAGTTGATGAGGTACACGCCGTCCTTCATTCCCGCGAGGGATTCAGCGTTAATCATATCACGCGTTTGATCACTGAGCGGCATATGAACCGTAATATAATCCGACCGCGCGAACAATTCCTCCTGCTCCAGTAATTCCACCTGCAACTCGCGTGCTTTGCTCAGCGAAAGAAACGGATCGTACGCCAACACGCGCATCCCAAAGGCAATCGCCCGCCGTGCCACTTGCGCGCCGATGCGGCCCATCCCGCAAATGCCCAGCACCTTGCCGCTGAGCTCCGTGCCACCAAATGCCTTGCGGTTCCACTCGCCGCCTTTCATGGACATATGCGCCTGAGGGATTTTTCGTGCCAACGCCATCATCATCGAAAACGTCAACTCCGCAGTCGAGATAGTGTTACCGCTGGGCGTGTTCATCACCACGATGCCCTGGCTGGTGGCGTGGTCCACATCCACATTATCCACGCCCACACCGGCACGACCCACCACGCGCAGCTTGGGCGCTTTGCCCATTACTTCGGGTGTCACTTTGGTGGCCGATCGCACGATTATCGCCTCGGCTTCCGCCAGCAATTCATCGGTTAACCCGCCGTCCACTACCACCACATCCAGCTCCGGTGCGGCCTCAAGACAGGCCACGCCTTTCGGGGAAACATTATCACAAACAAGTACTCGCATTGGCGGCGGAGTCTACGGACGGCCCGCGGGACTGTCAAACCACGCCGCCAGTTCCGTCCGCAACCGGCCCATCGGCAGGCCCACCACATTCGTCAGCGAGCCGTGGATTGCTTCCACGATCCATTCGCCTTTTTCCTGAATGGCATACGCACCTGCCTTGTCCAGCACCGGCACGGCGCGGAGATAGGCATTGATCTGCTTGGGGGATAGCTCGCGAAAGCTAACGCGAGTGGTGACAGAAAAAACTTTTCTCCTCTCACCACAAACTAATGCGCACGCAGTGGTGACTTGATGAACTTCGCCGCTTAATCGACCGAGCATTCGGCGCGCCTCGGCGAGGCTTGCCGGTTTGCCCAGCAACTCATCTCCCAAATGCACCAACGTGTCCGCACCCAAAACAGTTTCCCTCGGGAAACGCGTGCCCACCGCTTTTGCTTTGGCAAGCGCATTGTGTTTGCAGATGGCGTGGGCTGCGCGGCCGTAGCCGTGGATTTCTTCAACCTCCTCTGTCACCACGCGAAAACGCACGCCCATCTGTCGCAGCAACTCCTGCCGACGCGGCGATTGCGAAGCCAAAATAATTTTCATGCCAATGC
>CAZJRV010000123.1:0-8610 GCA_964548235.1 uncultured Verrucomicrobiota bacterium | reverse complement strand
ATCACGGTGGGCTGGACGTTGCGGCTCATTTTTGTGTTGCCGTTGGTGGCGGTGCCGTTGCTGGACGGGCGCATCAATCCGCAAAGTCAGTTGGCGCTCATTATTGGCGCGCTGTTTTGTTTCAACCTCATCCGCGGCATCGCGAGTACGGCGTGGTTTCCGTGGATCACCGGCATCATTCCCGAAAGCGTGCGCGGGCGCTATCTCACGCGTGAGTCGGCGGCCAATAACATCGGTAGCTTTTTTGCGTTGATGTTGGCGGCGATGTATCTCGGGCGCGACGCGGAGCCGCATCAGTTTGCCGCGCTCTTTGCGTTTAGTTTGATGACGGGCTTGGCGAGTTTGTGGTTCATCCATCGCGTGCCCGATGCGCCCGTGGCCGAAGAAGATGCCCAAAACAAACAACCGGTGAAGTGGCGCGAAATCATCCGGCATCAGCCCTTTCGCAAACTATTGTGGGTGAGTTTTATCTGGGCAATTTTTATGGGCGGCCTGCTCGGGTTCATCGTGAAATTTCTGAAAACCGGCGATGGCGCGCTGCCGGATGACCGCGTACTTTACGCCAGCGCGGCCAAGTTCGTGGGCGGCCTGATTACGCTTTGGTTTTTGTATTCGCGACTGGACCGGCTGGGCAGTCGGCCGCTGATGTTTCTCGCGCTCGGCATTTTGGGATTGGTCATGGCGATGTGGATCGGCATGAGCGGCGGCCAAATTTCAGTGCGCTTCGAGTGGGTGTGCGGCGTGTATTTCGTGATGGGCTTCGCCTTTTGCACATTTTACATGAGCCTCACCAAGCTCGCGATGGCCACGGTGCCCGAACTGGGCAAAAGCCATTTCTTCGCGCTCTACTCGGTAGTCGGCAGCCTCGCCATCGGAATTTTCCCCATCCTCTGGGGAATCCTCATCGACGCGCTCACCGGTGTTAACGTGAAATGGCTCGGCCTGGAATGGAACCAATACAGCATCTATTTCACCACACTGCTCGTGGTGCTGTTCGCCACCGCCGTGCAAGTCCTGCGCGTGGAAGAAAAGAAAGCGGCGCGCTTGAACGAGTTAGTGCTCGATTTGCTGAGGAATAATCCCCTGCGGGAATGGATGAGGAGGTAGGGGGAGGGAGTAGGGAATTGGGAGTGGGGGGTAGGCCAATTTGGTTTTCACTGCTCCCAATTCCCAATTCCCTACACCCCACTCACTCCACCAACACACTTGTCCCCACTCGCACTAATTTCAACAACCGTTCGGCATTCCAATTGGCCAATCGGAAGCAGCCGAGGGATGTGGTGCGGCCAATCTTTTCCGGATCGGGGGAGCCGTGGATGCCGTAGCCGGGTTGGCTGAGGCTGAACCATGTGGTGCCGATGGGATTGTTCGGGCCGGGGGGGATGCTGAATGATCCACTGCCGGCGAGGGCTTCGGGCGTGTCGGGGAAGCGTTCGGGATTGAATGTGTAATTCGCCGGATGCGCCACGGCGGTGATGGCCAGCCGTCCGACGGGCCGATTCTCTACGCGCGTGGCGATGGAGCATGGGAACTGCGCGACGAGGTTTGTACTGCTGTCGTATACGCGCAGTGTTTTGGCGCGGAGCTGAATGTGAATGAGCGCACCCACGCCGGTCATCGTGCCGGGCTCGGCGGTGTTGGGGACTTTCACAGAGGTGCCCGCGCGCATGCCGGGCCAGTGTACAAGCGGGTTGATCCGTTGCAAATATCGCGGTGAGCAGTGATGCTTTTCGGCGACCAATTCCAGAAGTGATTCGAAATCCAAAATCGGTTGGCGCGATTTCGCGGTCCACGTTTTGCCGAGTGGCACGGGGCGCGCGAGGTCGTTGGTGGAAACGATGTATTGCGTGAACACCGGCGCGCGCAGCGTGAGGGCGCGGCGGGTGCGGGCATCGATGCGGCCGCTGATTGGCAGTCGTTGCTGTTGCTGGAATGCCGCGATGGCCGCGACGGTTTGAGGGCCGCTCATTCCATCGATGGAGCCGGGCGAAAAGCCGCGCCGATCCAGCGCCACTTGAATTTCCAAATCACGACCCGCAGCCACTGGGCGCGCGGTGAAGTTGGCGGTGAGATTTTGCAGCCCCGTTTCGTCAATGCGCGTGAGCCCGATGCGGGCGGCGTCTGTGGCGTTGGTGTACACCCGCACGCCGCGTTGGGAAATCCACTGATTTGTCGTCGGCTGCACCGGCACGCGTTCGCCGATCACGGGCGCGGGTTTGTTGGTCACCGTTACGGCTGGCGCGGGTTTTTTCTCCACCGGCTTCACCGCGGGCGGGCGTTCGATGGGCGCGGCGATTTGCTGACGTTTGCCGCCTTGCCACCAACCGAGCCCAGCGGTGATTGCCATTAATGGCAATGCCCACGCCAAATGATGCCACCACGGGCGCACCGGTGGCGGCGGAAACTGGGAACCAAAACCCTCCATGGGCGGTATTGAAGCACAGTTGGGCGGATTACGCGAGGCTGAATTGAGGGGGGAATAATCCGGATTCAACGACCACTGTCATTGACCTCCGGCACCACCCAGATTTTCACCACCCCGGTGGCATCCCCGCTGGCGAGGCGCTTGCCGTCTTTGGAGAAGGAAACGGTGTTGACGTCTTCATCGTGCTGGAGGCGGCAGTGGATTTTTTGCGTTGTCAGATCTCAAATAATCACTGTGTCGTCATCGCTGCCGCTGGCGAGCCAATTGCCGCTGGGATGATAGGCGACGCTCACGATGCCTTCGTCATGGCCTTGCAGTGTGGTGAGGGTTTCGCCGTCGCGGGTTGCCCAGATTTTGACGTCGCCATTATTGCCTGCGGTAGCGATTTGGGTTCCGTCGGGACTGAATGCCAACCCAGCCGCGCCGTCTTCGTGGTTGGCGAGATGACGCTCTACGCCGTCGTTGATGTTCCAGATTTTCACTTCGCCCGCTTCGCAAACGGATGCACCCATTTTATTATCCTTCGGATTGAAGGCCACGCCGTTTATTTCGCGTTGATGTTCGGTGATGCGGGCCATTTCGTTTCCGGTTTTGGGGTTCCACAAACGCACGGTGAGATCCATCGAGCCGGTGATGAGCCAATCGCCCCGCGAGCTCCACGCGAGCGCGCTCACGGTGCCATCGCGGTTTTCCACCGGCGCGTGCGACAGGGTGATGTCCCCACGCGTATCAGTAAAATCGCGAATGATCACCTGATCATCCCCACTGCCACTGGCGAGAAACGCCTCGGTGGGATGATAAGCTAAACACATCACTCCATAGGAATGACCGGAGATTTTGGCGTGCGTTTCGCCGGTGACATAGCTCCAGACTTTGGGTGGTTCGCCATCCATATCGGAAATGCTGGCCACGATGGTGTTGTCGTGCGGATCAAACACCACCGCGCGAATCACGCCCTCGTGCGCTTGGCCGGTGTAAAGCGCTTTCCAATCGGCCGCATCGGCGATGAGCCCCGGCGCGATGGGCTCGTCGGGCGAAGTGTCGCCGCCTAAAAATATGAACGCCAACGCGGCCAGCACGGCTGCGCCCACCCCGGCCAGCATGAATAGCTTGGTTGGTTTGGGGCGGTTAGCGGTGGGCGTGGGGTGTTCCGTGGGGGGCGGTGGTGGCGCGGGTTCCGCTTCCGGTTCCAGCTTCAGCGCCTTGGAGAGCGGTTGCCAATTGGCATGGCTTTCTTCCCAGCAAAGATCGTTGCCGGCGAAGGCTCCGGCTTTCACCTGTGCGCGCACTTGGGCGAGGGGGAAGGGGCCAAATTGTTGGCCGTCTTTTTGCAAATAAAATTGCGGCTCAGTCGTGCGCGTGCCTTGGAGGATGGCCTCCAATTCGGTGGCGAGTTGGCCGGCCTCGGCGTGGCGTTGATCGGGCGAGTGGGCGGCGGCCTTGAGAATGGCTTTTTGCAGTTGACGGAATTTGGCCGCGCTGGCGGAGCTGTCGTCCGCCTCGGGGAAGGCCGGGAAATCCGTGAGCGCCTGCGCGGTGGCCAGTTCGTACAAAACAATTCCCAATGCGTAGATGTCCGCCGCCGCGCGCCCCGGGCCTTCGGGTGGGAAATAGGCGGGCGTGCCGACTAGCGTGTTGGCGTTGTCCATTGTGGTCAGCAGACCGATGTCCGCCAGCCGTGCCTGGCCGTTGACGTAAATCACATTGGCCGGCTTCACGTCGCGATGCAGAAATCCGCTCGCGTGCAGATGCGCCAACCCGCGCGCGAGGGTGATGCCAGCCTGCAGCGTGTCGTCGGTGGACAGCCGCGTGTGCAATTGGCGGTCCGAGAGCAGCGTGCGTGCTTCGTACGTGTCCGGATCGCTGAGCGGTTGGCCGGTTTGGTCATCGGCCAATTCCATCACGTAATAAAAATAACCCTCCGATTCGCTGCCACCCACGTGCAGCAAATCCACCAAACCCGGGTACCCGCGCGAGATGGTTTCGTACTGCTGGATGCCCTGAAACTCGCGTTGATACGGGCCGTCATTCTCGAAGTTGGCGCGCCGCACGATTTTCAGCGCGAAATATTTTCCCGTCACGCTGCGGGCCAGCCAGATTTCGCCGAAGGCACCGCGCCCAATCGCGCGCACCAGTTTGTAATCGCCGATCACATCCGGCGTGGTGCCCGCGCCCTTGGCCCAATGCTTCTCCGGGCGCGGCAGCGAATGGCTGACCACACAATGCAGCTCCATCTCCTGCGCCACGCCTTTCAACGGCGGGAAACCCATGCCCTCGGTTGTGAACTCCGCAAGGCTGGCGATGTCCTCCTGCACGCGATTGGAAATCGCCACGCCACCCACCGGCGCGTGCGGTTCCATCCGCTGGGCGATGTTCATCCCATCGCCAAATACATCACTGCCACGTACGATGATTTCCCCCTGATGCACTGCCACGCGCAGATTGAGGTTTGCCTCCTCCGCCGTGGCTTGCTGAATGGCCACCGCGCAGTTCACCGCCTTCACCGAGCTGGGAAAACTCAGCAGCAAACCCTCGCCCAATTCCTTAAGCCACTCGCCACCGTGCTCCGCCACCAGCGGCTTGAGCAGATCACGCTGCCGCCCCAGCGCCGCAAACGCCACCGATTCATCGCGCGCCGTCAACGCCGTGAACCCGAAATATCCGTGTACACAATCGCCGCCAGTTGTCGGGTAATTTCCATAAAACGCGCGGCGACATTGGGAAGGTTGCGCGGATGGATTGCAAGCGGAATGAGGGAGGGGTGCGGAACGCCCAATGTCCGAAATCCCAAACTACTCGACCGCTCATAAATGCGGATTCATTTTTGGTGTTTGAGATTTTTTTGGGCCTTGCTCATTTCCCCACCACATTTCCGCGTTGCCCCTTGTCGAAGAGGTTGCCGGAGAATTCCAAATGATTGCCGCCCGTTACCAAAACCGCCTCCTGCATGGTCGGCGTTTTCCCGTGGTCGCGCACGAGGTTGGCGCTGATGACCGCGTGTTGCACGCCGTCCAAATGCAGCGCGCGGTGTTGGGGATCGTGAATCTGGCAGTTGGCCACGGTGATGTCGCGCGAATTGAAAATGCCAATCGCGCCGTCCGTCTTGGTCGTGCCGGCTTGGCTGGCCTCGATGATGAGCCCGTGGAGGTTGATGCCCGCACTGTCTTTTACTAGGACACCGTCGATGCGTGGGCCTTTGTAATCGGGATTGTAATCCAAATTATTGGAGCCCACGACGAGATTGCGGCAGCGCTCGATGAAGATAGTCCGCGCAGCGGCAGTGCCAAACGTGTTGCCCGTCACCGTCACGCCGCGGCAGTTTCGTAACAGCAGATTGTGCGTTTGGTTGGTGATGATGTTGCCGCTGATGGTCCATAGGCCCGCCTCGGTGGATTGGTCCGTCGGCTGTGCCTCGATGCGCACATTGGCGCCGCCGGGGCTGTACTTGGCCTGAATGGTGCAGGAGGCAATGGTGACCTCGCGCACCTCGGCTTCGCGTGCATCAATCCACACATCGGCGCAGTCAGTTTCCTCTGCGTCAAAGTTGTATTCAATGTCGCAGCCGGTGATCTGCAAATTGCGCACGCTGCTGCGCTGCAGTTTGATGCCCGCGTGCCGGTGATAACTGATGTGGCTGCCGACAATGTTGATTTGGTGCAGGTCACAGCCATCGAGATGAATCCCAATCGCCTCCTTGCCCGCGCCGTCGTAAATGTGGCAGTGCGAAATGATCGTGTTGCGGTTGCGCGTGACGAGGTGGACGCCAAACTTGCAGCGGCGAATGAGCACACCCGTCAGCGTCGCCTGCATCGTGCGCTCCAGCTGAATGCCAATGGCCTCGGGATGGTTTCCTACAATCTCAATCCCGTTCACCGTGGGCATCCGTTGGCGCTGCCAAACATTGGGTTTCACCGAGGGTGGACTAGCCGTGCCACCGTGCGTGCCAACCAGCCGCAACGCCGGCCCCGGGCCATCCATCAAAATCGTCGCCGTGCCTCCATCGCCGCTGATGCCTGTAAAGCCCGCCCGATCCAGATCCACCACCAGCGGCTTGGTGATGCGATACGTGCCCGTGGGAATGACGACCAACCGCTCGCCATCATTGATCGCGTGTTGGAGTTCCGCAGTGTCATCGGACTTGCCATCGCCAGCCGCCCCAAAATCTTTCACGTGTGACATCGGCGGAGGGTAATGGCCGGTTGAGAATTCGCCAATGTTTTTGGCGGCGTTACTTCATGTGCTTCAACACAAACGGCAGCATAGCCGCGTGGGCGGCGCGGATGGCTTCGGGCTGGCCGCCGCGCAGGCCGTGTTCGCCGCCCTGCACGGAAATGAGCCGGTGGGGCACGCCGTGTTTTTTGAATTGGCGGGTCATGATGAGGCTTTGTTCGTGCGGCACGTCGGTGTCGTTCGTGCCGTGGATCATCAGTGTGGGTGGATATTTTTTGGAAACATTTTTGGCGGCCATGAAGGGTGCGAATCGCTTGGCGTCTGTTTCGTCAATGCCGCTGACTTTCTCCGGCCAAATGCCCAGCTTGCGGCAGGTTTGATAATACGCACCGCCGTTGCCTTTGCGGTTGCGTGAATTGGCAATCGGCGGACCGGTTTCGATGGTCTTCATTTGCGCGGGCGTGAGGGTTTGCCGTTGATGCCGCGCGTGCGGGCTCGGTTGGCTGAGCCACGGTCCGGTGAGGTCGCCGTAGCCCCAATACGCCACCAACACCGTCGGCGGCGGTTGGACGCGAAAGCCGGTGGAGAAAGTAAGATGCCCGCCGGCCGAGCCGCCCAATACGGCAATCTTTGAGGTGTCCGCCTGGAATTTTTCGCGCCCGTTTTTTCGGATCCATTTGAAGGCATCCTCAACGTCGGTAATAATTTCCGTCAGCTTTGTTTCCGGTGCCAGTCGGTAGTCAATCGACACCACCACAAACCCATTCGCCAACAACGCCAGTCCCGGGCCGATGCCCTGACGGCCGCCGTTGATGAGTGCGCCACCATGAATCCACACCGCCAGCGGCCGGATTTCTTTGTCCGCCGGCCGATGGACATCGAGTTTGATTTCCAAGTCGCCAACTTTTTTATAAGTGAATGTGGTGACGGATGTTTTTTGCGCTTGAGCAAAAATGCAGAAACAAAAAATTGCTGTCACGGAAAAGAAGGATTTCATCCGATGAAAATACGCCCGTCGGGCCCATTGCGCCAGCTCTAGTTCGCGCGGACGCGCCAAAATGACGGAAAGCGCGGCAGGCCGTTCTTGGTGAGTCCGTGATAACGGTAGGTGACGACCGCACCAATGGGCGGCGGATTTTTGCGTTGGGCGTTGGTGAATCCGGTGCCGATGGAAAACTCGCGGCCATCCTTCGCGCGCACGCGCATTGAGCCGAGTATGCCGTTGAATTTTCCTTTGCCCGGTTTGTGGCCGATGACGGTGGCCTCGGCGTCGTTGTGGGTTTTTACTTTTAGCAACGTGCCCGAGCGTTTGCCTTCGTACACGGATTCCGGCTCGCGAATCATCAAGCCTTCGCCGCCGGCGTTTACGATTCGGTCGCGCTCGGCGATCAAGTGCGCCTTTCCCTTGCAGCGCCACTGTGGTACGGGCCGAACGTGTTTGGCGTTGGCGGGCAATTGCGTTTTCAAAAACGCCAGCCGCTTTTCAAACGTGCCCTTCGCCTTCGGCGCATCAAAAACCATGAACTTGATTTGCCGCCAGCGCGCATCGGGCGTTTGCCGCCGCACGGTGCTGACCGTGTCCTCAAAATTCCCCCGCCCCAGCCAAAGCTCGCCGTCCAGCGCAATGCCTTTGGGTAACTCCGCCAAGAAATATTCCGGCGCGTGAACCGGTTTGCCACCTCGCGTCCACAGCGCTTCTCCATCCCAAAACCCCCGCATCCCGTCGTACTTCTCACTAATCCACCAGCCGGTGGGGTCCATCGATTCATTCCAAGTTTTCGCCAGCAACAGCTTTGGTTGCTCAGCTCCCAGTGCATGGGCCCAAATCAATACTAGCAGCAGGCCGACGGCTTTCATGCTTTGAAACTCTGCCAATTATTTCAAAATGTCAACCAAAGGCGGCTACGCCAGCACATCCTTAATCACATGCCCGTGCACATCGGTGAGCCTGCGCTCAAAACCGTTGTGGTAGTAGGTGAGGCGTTTGTGGTTTAGGCCGAGGAGGTGGAGGATGG
>CAZJRV010000122.1:0-8612 GCA_964548235.1 uncultured Verrucomicrobiota bacterium | reverse complement strand
GACGATCACGCGCCGCGCGAGCGGATTGGTGTCGCTCACGATCCAGTCGGCCAACGCCAGCCGCCGCTTTTGCTCGGGCGTTTTCGCGTCTATCTTGAGGGACACAAACTTGGCCAAGGCGCCCGGTGTCACTTCGTCGCGCGGTGCCTCCGGATCGCCGCGATAAAACAACCGCGTCGGCCCCGGCTGCGAGAATGTGCCGACGAACGCCTTGGTGCTGCTCTGCAAAATCTTGAGCTGCTGCTCCGTGGACTCCAACTCGCACAGCAGCTTCCGCCCGCGCTCGGCCTCGGCTTTCGGTAGCTTGTCGAAGGCATAAACCGGCTTGAACGGCTGGGCGCCCTTGAACGGCTGGCGATCCGCCGAGCTGGTGATCGTCTTCCACTCGCCCTCCTTCAAGCCAGCCTCAATGCGGTAGCCGATGGGCACGCGGTCGCCGTATTGGCCCTGACGATCGCGCGCCCACTCAATGCGGTTGATGCGCGCGGCCTTGGGCAGCTCGATCTGCACCCAGCCAGTGTTGCCGGCTGCGATCCAGCTCTTGGCGTTGCCGTACTGGCCGTCGTTGATGTGCGCGAGCTTGTGCAGAGGATGCTTGAAATCACCGGTCGAACTGGCCTTGGCACCTTTGCTGGCGAGCGCGAGGTTTTCCGTGCCGGCAAAAATCTCCAGCTCATCAAGGCACGGCTGGCTGTTGCTGCTGCGCGTGATCGTGAAGCGCACGAACCGCGCCTCGATGGCGGGGAAGGTATCGATGTTGTGCTTGGCCGTCACCGCCGGGCGTTTGCCACCCGGCGCAACGTACTTGGCCAACCGTGCCCTCAACTCGCCAACGCGCTTTTGCATCGCGGCCGCCTTGGCTTGATCGGCGGCGCTCAACGGCAGATTGCGGTCGGCATGTTTCACGCCCTCGAAGATGCCCTTGAGCGCGTAGTAATCGTTTTGCGAGATGGGATCAAACTTGTGATTGTGACAACGCGCGCAGCCGGTGGTGAGGCCGAGGAACACCGTGCCCGTGGTGTTGATCATGTCATCGAGCTCATTGGCGCGCTGCATGCGGTTGAGCTTGCCGTCCTGGCCTTTCACGATGTCGTTCGGGCCGGCGACGAGAAAGCCCGTGCCGAGTGGTTCGCCGAGCGCGTCGCCCGCGAGTTGCTCGCGCACGAACTGATTGTACGGCTTGTCTTCATTGAGCGCGCGAATCACCCAGTCGCGGTATGGCCACGCGTGGAGGCGCTCGCGATTGGTTTCGAAGCCGTGTGTCTCGCCAAAGCGCACGAGGTCCAGCCAATGCGTCGCCCAGCGCTCGCCATAACGCGGGCTGGCGAGCACGCGATCCACCAGCCGCGTGAATGCGCCGGGTTTTTCGTCTGTTAGAAACGCCTCCACTGCCTCCGGCGTGGGCGGCAGCCCGTGCATCACGAGGTACAGCCGGCGAATGAGCGTGCGCCGATCCGCGCGCGGATTGGAACCCAGCTTCGCCGACTCCAGCCGCACCATCACAAAGGCATCAATCGGCTGCATAAACCGCGACGACCCCGGCCAGGAAATTTTCTTGAACGCCCAATGATCCATCCGGTCCACCGCCTTGGCTCCCACGTCATCCGGCCAATCCGCCCCCTGATCGATCCACGCCCGAATGAGGCCGACGGTCTTGTCGCCCAGCAACTCCCCCTTCGGCGGCATCACCGTTTCCTCGTCGAGGCCCGACATGAAATGCACCAGCGGACTCTCTGCGCTCTTGCCGGGAATGATATTCTTTCCCATATCGCCCCCCTCCAGCGCCAGCTCCTGCACATCAATCCTAAACCCACTCTTCTGCTCCTCCGGTCCGTGACACTTCACACAATGCTTTTTGAAAACGGGCCAAATCTCCTTTTCAAAATCCACCTCATGCTTCGCCGGTGGCGGCAGGCCCTCCAAGTCAAATGCGTGCAAGCCCAGACTGCTGGCCAGCAAAACGAAAGCAGTAATGAGTTGGAGGCGCGGCATTTTCAGTCCCAGGATTGGCCGTCCCAGTCGCGGACAGATTCCAACAGATCGACGACGCCCTCGGTGAAAGCGTTCAACAATGCCTCTCCCTTTTCCGCGCTGGCGGCGGTGGGCACGCCGATGTGGCCGTGGGCACTGCGGTCCTTGGTGATCCATCCCCGCGTGGCAGTGGAAAATAATTTTCCCTTGGGGACAGCGGCGGTGGGGGCATAATCGCCCACCAGCTCGGGGCGAAGGGCGAGCATCATTGAGGTTTCCAGCTCGCAGGCGTGGCCCATCTCGTCCTGCTTGAGATCGCCACAAGCCTCGGTGATGTCCGCCTGTTCCCAGTACGGGGCGGAGAGCAAGAGCAGGTCAGCGCGGTCGCGATGCCGCTGGCGCACCTCGAAGACCGCCTGCGCGCCGGGCACGATGTTGCCGCCGTGCCCGTTCAGCAACACCAGCCGCCTGAAGCCGTGTTGCAGAAAATTTTCCAGCAGGCTGTTGAGCAAATCCAGATACGCACGCGGCTCGGCTGAGAGCGTGCCGGGAAAATCCAAGTGATGATGCGAATTGCCAAGCCACTGCAGCGGTGCAAAGAGCGCGTCATCGGCAAGCTGCGCCTCCGCCCGCCGGACTATTTCACCCAGCAAGATGCTGTCGGTGAAAAGCGGCATGTGGCGGCCGTGCTGCTCAAGCGCTGCGATGGGAATGATGACGGGCGTGTCTCGGCAGAGGGCGTCCACCTCGGGCCACTTGAGGTCGGCAAGATTCATGCAGGGAGTCAAGCACGCGCGGAATGATCAGGCGAGCACATCCTTGATCACGTGCCCGTGCACGTCGGTGAGGCGGCGTTGGATGCCGTTGTGGTAAAAGGTGAGGAGTTCGTGGTCGAGGCCGAGGAGGTGCAGGATGGTAGCGTGGAAATCGTGCGGGGTGATGGGGTTGTCCGCCGCCTTGAAGCCAAACTCATCGGTGGCGCCGTAGCTCATGCCGCCTTTGACGCCGGCACCGGCGAGCCAGGCGGTGAAGCCGTGCGGGTTGTGGTCGCGCCCGTAGGTGCCCGCCTGAAACATCGGCATGCGGCCGAACTCGGTGGCGAACACGACGAGCGTGTCCTCCAGCAGGCCCCGTTGTTTCAAGTCGCGCAAAAGGCCGGCGACGGGTTGGTCGAGGATGCGGCCGTGCACGTCGTATTGTTCCTTGAGCTTGAAATGGCCGTCCCAGTTGATGCGGCCGCCGGAGGCGTAGGCGCCGTTGAAGAGTTGCACAAACCGCACGCCACGCTCGACGAGCCGGCGGGCGAGGATGCAGTTCTCGGCGAAGGCGGCTTGGTGGCGGTCCGCGCTGTCCGCGCCGTACAGTTTGCGGATGTGCGCCGGCTCGGTCTTGAGGTTGGCGGCCTCGGGCACGGTGAGTTGCATCCGGGCGGCCAGTTCGTAGCTGGCAATGCGCGCGGCGAGATTGGCGTCGCCGGGGAAGTCCGCCTGCGTCTCTGTCTCCAGCGCGCGAAGGGCGGCGCGCGCGGCAGCGTCCTTCTCGGCGGTGATGTCCTTGGGCCTCGCGAGGAACCGGATGGGCTTTGTGCTGCTGAACGGCGTGCCCTGGAATGCGGCCGGCAGGAAGCCGTTGGCCGCTTTGCGGCATCCCGCGCGGATCCTCGATGGCCACGAACGCCGGCAGGTTCTCGTTCTCGCTGCCGAGCGCGTAATTGATCCACGCGCCCATGCTCGGGAATCCGTCGAACACAAAACCGGTGTTCATGAAATTTTCCGCCGGCCCGTGGGTGTTCGAGCGGTTGGTGAGCGAATGGAAAAAGCACAACTCATCGGCCAGCTCGCCAATGTGCGGCACCAGTTCGCTGACTTGTTTGCCGCATTGCCCGCGCGGCTTGAAGTCCCACAACGGCTTGGTGAGGTTGCCATTGGGCCCTTGGAACGACACCAGCCGTTCATTGCCCGGCAGCGGCTGGCCGTGGCGCTTGATCAGCTCCGGCTTGTAATCAAACGTGTCCACGTGGCTCAAGGCGCCTGAACAAAAGACCTCAATCACCCGCTTGGCCTTGGGCGCAAAATGAGCGGGCCGCGGCGCGTACGGCCGCTTGGGATCGACGCGGGGCGTCGGCCCATCCTGCGCGCGGACGTCCTGCGCCAACATTGCCGCCAGGGCCACCCCGGAAAACCCGTGCATCGACTGCGTCAAGAATTGTCGGCGATGCATCATGGCAGCATCAGAAATGCGCTGGTGTTGAACAGCACACGGCAGGCTTGTTCGAGGCCGTGTTTCTCGGCGAGGGTTTGCAGCACGGCCAGCTCGCGCGGCTTGGGTGCGCGCGAGGCGGCCAGTTGAAAGGCGTGCTTCAGCTGCGCGGGCAACGCGTCGCCCGCCTCGCGCCGGACGCGCCCGGCAAAGAAGCCGGCCTGCCGGTTGGCAAAGGGGCTGTTGAGCAGGCTGAGCGATTGCACGGGCGTGATGGACCGCGTGCGGCGCGGCTTCATCTGGCCGGCATCGGGGCAATCGAACGCGCCGAAAATATCCACTGCCTGCATCCGCACCTTGTGGGCGTAGATCATCCGGCGCCAGCCGTTGGCCTCGAAGGTTTCCTTGGGATGATAATCGGAAAGGCCGCCGCGTTGGTTGAAGAAATCAAACCCGCGCCCGCCGGCTTGCAGGTTGAGTTTGCCGCTGACAAACAGGATGGAATCGCGGATGGCCTCGGCCTCCAGACGGCGCGGCGGAAACCGCCACAGAAGTCGGCCACCGGCATCGATGTGCGCGGCCCTGGGGTTGGGGTGATTGGCCTGACGGTAGGCGCGCGAGGTGACAATGAGCCGGTGCAGTTTCTTAAGGGACCAGCCTTGGCTAATGAATTCCAACGCAAGCCAGTCGAGCAGTTCGGGGTGCGATGGCGCGCTGCCCATTTTTCCGAAATCCGACGGCGTATCGACCAGGCCGGTGCCGAAATGATTTTGCCAGACGCGATTCACAAGCACGCGGGCGGTCAATGGATGGTTCGGGTGGGTAAGGTGCTTGGCCAACGCAAGGCGGCGTTGTGGCTCGGACGCATCGGATTGCAAACCAATCTTCCCTAGCGTCACCGGGATTGCGGGTGCTAATTCGTCCCGCCGTTGCATTGGGTCGCCTCGGCGCAGCAGCCAGGTTTTGTCCGGCGTGGTGAAGCTTGCGGCATAGATTTGCGGGCCGGCGGTGAGTCGCGCCAACTGCGCCGCCTGGGCGCGCCCGGTTGCGATGAGGGCCACGAGGGACTTCGTTTGTTCGATTGTGAGCCCGGAAATTTTCACCTTGTCCGCGCCGCGCGTGTCGTTGTTGCGCGGCAGGCGATCCGCCGTGTGCGCGACTGTTTCCCACGCGCCATCGGGCCGCAGCACTTCGATGGTGTAATCCGCCGGCACACTGGATCCGTTGTGCCAAGTGATGCGATTGAGCGTGATTGGCTTGGGAAAATCCACCCGAAGCCACGCTGCCCCGCCCTTTGCGGAAACCCACGGGAATGCCTGGCGGCGATCCACCGAGCCGTCGGTGAGATTTTCAAAATGCCGCGTTTGATTGGCGAGCGCAAAGCTGGAAGCCGAGGGCTTGGCGCCTCCCGAGGCGAGCGCGGCATTGCGGCCGGTGGTCGTCCAAGCTTCAAATTCGTATAGCGAAGCCGGGGCCCCGTTGGCGGTGGCGTGGATGTTCATCCGGATGGCGCGCGCGATGACCGGCGCAAACTCATCCGTATGAACGGAGGAAAGCGGTTTGCGGAGATCGAATTTTACTCGCCGCAGTTCAAGTTGCGCCCGCTGGATGGCGAGTTGTTTTTTCGCGGCGGGGATTTGAGCAGTCCACTGGTCGTTTTGCGGCCCGCGCAAGCGCCGGTTGCCATAGCGAAGCCCTGAGAAAATTGCCTGTAGGCCATAATAGTCCCGTTGCGAAATGGGATCGAACTTATGATCGTGGCAGCGTGCGCAGCCAATGGTGAGGCCGAGAAGGCCTTGGCTCACGGTGCGGATCACCTCATCAAGTTCATCCTGCCGCGCCGCGCGCATCGCCTCCTCATCGCGCCCGACTTGCCCGGCCAAGTTTGCCGGGCCGGAAACCAAAAACCCAAGCGCTGCATCCGCGCCGGCGATGTCACCTGCGAGCTGTTCGCGGATGAATTTGTCGTAAGGCAAATCCATATTGAGCGCTTTGATGATCCAGTCGCGATAATGCCACGCGTTGGCGCGTTCGGCGTTGGTTTCAAACCCCACCGTCTCCGCCCAGCGAATGACATCCAGCCAATGCTGCGCCCAACGCTCGCCATACCGCGGGGAGGCCAAAAGCTTGTCGACCGCCTCCGCGAAAACCACATCCGTGTTGCGCACGTCCCGTACAAAAGCGGCCATCGTTGTTGGCGTGGGCGGCAGGCCGGTGAGATCCAGCGTCACGCGCCGCAGCAGCGTGGGGCGATCGGCCTTGGCAGAAAACGCCAGAGAATTCTGATGCAGTTTCCTGACGATAAAAAAATCAATGGCGTTTGTGCTCAGCGGCACCTCCACGCGTTTCATGGGCCGCAAAGACCAGTGCGTCTCCGCTGCCAACAGTGAGGAGGCAACGGTCGCGCAAAGCAGGTGGATGAAAGTGTATTGCATTTATTTTGCCCAGATGAAGCGGATGCCTGTGAGCCAATTTCATAAACCTGTCAGCCGGTTTTGTCAGCATCGCATTTTAGCAACGCTTCGATGGCCCGTCCGGAGTCGTTGGGGGCAAGCTCATTGTCTCGGTTAAAGATCAGATTGACAAACAGCGTGGTGGGAATAAAATTGGGAAAAGGATCGACCATGCACAATCAGATGAACAAATTCGCAATTCTCATCGGGCTTGCCTTGTTGATTTCCGGATCTTTCCTGAAGGCGGAAGATGTGGGGCGCGGCGGGCATACGACGGACTCGCTGAAAGTTGTAAAGGAGAAATTGGCGAAGGGCACCGCGCTGCTCATTGACGTGAGGGAACCCCTCGAGTGGAATGACGGCCACCTGAAGGACGCCCTGTCGGTTCCGTTGAGCGACATTCGCGAAGCCAAAGAGGACGCCGCCGCCGCCAAGGATTTGTTCAAGAAATTGCCGGCCAAGAAAATCATCTACCTCCACTGCCGCTCCGGCGGCCGGGTGCTTCGCGCCGCGCCGATCCTCCGCGCCATGAAGCTGGATGTCCGGCCCCTGAAAGTCGGCTACAAAACGCTGCTCAAGGAAGGGTTCGAGCCGGCGAAGTAAACAGGCTTCCGCTATTCCGCCAGTCTTTTGCGGACGAGGGCGGATTGTTTTTCGTCGAGCACCTGCCAGCAGGCGAGGCCATTGCCGACGAGGTCCCATTCGTCCCATTGCCACACGACTTTTTTGCCCTTGGTGATTTCGAAAATCTGCGGGTTCTTGTCGCCGGCATGGCAGTTGCCGATGATGCGGTTGCTGTTGGGTAGCTCCTGCAAACAGGTCATCCAGCCGAGGCCGATGTCGGTGCCGGGGACTTTGTCTTTAATTTCCCAAACGACTTTTTTGGCAGGTGTGACCTCGACGATGCTCTTGCCGCTGCCCGAAGCGATGAGGGTGTTGCCGTTCTTGAGGCGGATAGCTCCATAAACGCGCGTGTTGATATAATAATCCCAAATCACTTTCCCTTTGCGATTGTATTCGGTGACCACGCCGGGTTGTTCGGAACAGACGAGCAGAGTACCTGTGAGGGTGTGTCGCGCCCAACGCGTGTTTTGGGTGCCGCCTTTTTTGAGCGCGAATTGATGGACGAGCTTGCCCTTTTTATCCACCTCAATGACGCGCCCCACACCGCTCTCGACAATCATTGTGTTGCCGTTCTTCAACCGCGCGAAGGCGTGCACGTCCACGCGCTTGCCGGCGTTGCCGTTCATTTTGGCGGAGTCGTAAGTCCACACCACTCTTTGATCTAGCGTGATTTCCTTGAGCGTGGTCCACGTGTCGTGAAAGAGAATGTTGCCGTTGGCCAACAGATGCACATCGTGATGTCCCGTGTGGCCGTGCTGTGGGCCGGCGGTTTTGTGTGACCAAATGACTTCGCCCTTGGCATCAGTAATGGCGAGAATGTTTTTGCCGTAAGACGCGCCGACTAGCACCAGGCGCTCGGCGTGGATGGTGAGGGTGAAAGCTAGAATGGCAACTGCGGCGAATTTTTTTTTCATAATTTATGCGAATGGATTCGTGACAAATTAGGGCTTGAGGAGGGTTTTGTCGAGTGGCGGTGTCAATGTCCGCGGGCCTAGATTTTGTTGATGGTTGGAATTGTATCGGCTAGTTCGCCGAGTTGCTCCGCGGGGTCAAAGAGCATCGGATAATAGTCGCCCGTCATTTTTTGGCCCTTGGGCAGCATCGGGAAATTTGAGGTGCCGGGAGTGTGGGCGCCTTCGAAATTGGAGGTCACGCCGTCGGTGAGTACGTTGATGACGGTGGCGCGGCGGGGGCGGTCGGATTTGTTCTCGTACGATCCGTGCATCATCAACGGATGATGAAAACTGCACTCACCTTTTTTCAACATGACGGGGGTTTGCTTTTCGAAATCGGAAACCTGTTTCGGGGTGAGCACTTCGCGCACGGAATCCATGTCGCCGGCGAGGCCGGTCTTTTCCAGCAATC
>CAZJRV010000121.1:0-8784 GCA_964548235.1 uncultured Verrucomicrobiota bacterium | reverse complement strand
CCGCCACCCAGATCGTTCCGGTGTTACGATCGACCAGCACCGCCGGATCGCCAATACCGTCGTAGCGCCACCTGGGATCGCTGCCCATGTCCATGATCGTGCGCGTCGGCTCCCATGTTTGGCCGCCATCGGTGCTACGCGACATACCCACATCAATGTCGCCCGGCAAATCGCCACCACCGCGATGGCGCAAATCGTAAACGCCAATCAACGTGCCCTTCGGCGTGGTGGCCAGCCCGGGGATACGACTGGTGTGTACGCCGCCCTGCCCGCCCAAGCGCATAGCCACGCCGAGACGATGCGTGATGGGTTCCACCGACTGTAGTTTCGTTATGGTGTCATTGGAAAATATCAGTGACGCGTAGGTGGCCTTGAGGATGTGATCGATGTCAGCCTTCTCGGTGAGCTGGACCGACAACCAAAAATAATTTGCCCCTTCGACGAGCGGATGATCGGACGGAATACGAATTGCCCCGCCCTTGGCGCCGGGCGCATTGCCCACAGGCTTGGCACCAGCAATGTTGATAGAATTGCCCGAAGCCAGCCATTGCACGCCAGCGAGTTCGTCATCCGTGATGCTGCCGGACAACGCTACTTGCGCGCCCGTGAGGCGGATGGGTTTGAGTGCGCCGGTGACATCCACGCGCACACGCAGCAGCGGGTTCGCCGATTGCCCCTTGAGGATCGGCACGGCCACCGGCTCCACGGTCACATCGCCAAGCTTTTGCGGCCTCAGCGGCAGCAGAGCCAAGTCATCGATAAGAATGCCCGAGCGTTCCGGGCTGGTGCAGGTGAAGCGCAGTCGCTCCGGATTGCGCGTGAGCTGGATGGAGACGCGAGACTTAAACTCGCGCCCCACGATCACCGCGCGATCGCCATTGAACAGCTCCACCCACTTGCCATTCACGCGCTCCTCGATGCGAAACTGAAACGGATTGCGCGACGTCCAGCGTTCTGCTTGAAAAACCAACTTGCCGGGCAGCTTGATCTTCGCCGCCGGCGTGAATTCAATCCGCCGCTCCTTGCCGCCAAAAATATGCAGGCATTGATTGCCGGTGAACTGGAATTTCGCTGTCACCTCCGCATGGCCAGGCTGCGCGACCCAAGTTCCGGCGGAGGTTTTCAATTCCCGAATCTCATTCGCGGGCGCTTTTTCAAAACCGGTTTCCAAATCAGCCCAAGCCATAGTGGGCACGAGCGACATTGCGAGTAGTCTGATTAATTTCATTTTTGTTTGAGCGTGTGTAGAGTGAGATTTTCCAAATCAGTTTTGCCGGGTGGAAGCATCATGCTCGCTATATAACCGATCAGCAAACAGGAGAGGATGCCGATGAGTGCGTAGAGGTATCCGTTGATTTCGGTTGCCTGCCAAATCCAAATCATCACGGCCACGCCGCCAAGCAGCCCAATGAATGCGCCGCGCGCGTGGGCGCGCGTGGTGAGGATGCCGAGCAAAAATAAGCCGCCGAGTGCTCCCATGAACATGCCAATCACCTTGAAATA
This sequence comes from uncultured Verrucomicrobiota bacterium, assembly GCA_964548235.1. GTDB lineage: Bacteria > Verrucomicrobiota > Verrucomicrobiia > Limisphaerales > UBA1100 > JACNJL01. The sequence continues at coordinate 7,281 of CAZJRV010000121.1, read as the reverse complement.
TTCACTCATCAACGAGCGAATTTCGGGGCTGATAAAAAGCAAACCCGCCAGCGTGCCCAGTACGCCCATTGTGAAGGTCAGAATTTTTGCAGCCTTGAGGTAGTCCGCCTCAGAATCGCACCGATTGAAGGGCCGCAGGAAATCCGTAACAATGGTGGTGGCAGTGGAGTTCATGCTGGTGGACACCGTCGATTGCGCCGCGGCAAAAATGCCGGCCACGATGAGGCCCGCAATGCCGACGGGCAATTCGGTGGCGATAAACATCGGGAAGATCTGATCGTTTTGAATGGTCGGATTAAGCTGGGCCGGATTTGAATGATAAAAGGCGTACAAGCCCGTGCCGATGAAGAAAAATAGCAGCGACCCAAACACAGCCATGACCCCGTTTGCCCAAATGGAACGCGCGGCTGCGGCGGTATCCTTGGTGGTCATGTACCGCTGCACCACGGCTTGGTCGGAGGTGTAACTCGAAAGATTTTGCCCCAAGCCTCCGAGGATGATGACCCACAACGCCAGAGCGGTAAAACTGTTCGGACCGAAATCCAGATTCACAAGAGTCATTTTGTCATTGGCCTTGGCCAAATCGAGCATGCCGCCGAAGCCACCCTCCACGCCGCCCATCAGAAAAAACACGCACACGATTGCGCCGCCCATCAGCACCACCGTTTGAATGGTGTCCGTCCAGATCACCGCCTCCACGCCACCAAGCGTGCAGTAGATAAGGCACAACACGCCCATGATGAGCACGCTTTGCCAGGGGGCAAGCGGGGTGACGGCTGAAAGCGCCAACGCTGTGAGGGCCATCACGATGCCCATGCGTGAAATGTGGAACAGCGTGAACAGCCCGCTGCCGAATAGGCGCACGGGGCGATTGAATCGTTTGCCGAGGTACTCGTAAGCGCTCGTGGCGTCAATGCGCCGAAAGAAGGGCATCGCGCCATAGATCGCCAGCGGCGCTACGGCGGGGATCATCAGCATGCCGATGTATAGCAGCCAGTCAGTGGCGTACACTAACGCCGGCAACGCCACGTAAGTCAGCGAGCTGAGCATGGTGGCATAAATCGAACACGCCGCCGCCCACCATGGGATGTTTTGGCCTCCGCGAAAATAATCGTCCGTGCTTTTGTTTTTGCGCATGAACCATACGCCCACGCCGACCATCGCCAACAGGTACAAAGTGAGCACAGTGATGTTAATTGCGCCGAACGGTTTCTTGCCCGCCATTGGCGTGAGTCGCAACACTTGTGTGCTACGCACGCGTGGTTTGATTTCGCCGCTGGCCACGATGATGTCGTCGCCCCATTTCACCGTGGGCGTGGTGACGTGATTGGCCGGCAACGGCCCGGCATCGATCCAGGTATCCGTGATGGTGTGATACGCCCACGCGCGCTTGGGAAAGCCCGTGTGGTTTTTTACAAACCCGGGATCAGCAACTATCTTCTTGAGCCCCTCGCCATCGGCATGGCCCACCACGAAGAAATGCGATTGCCCGACCGCCACCGCTGTGCCTGCCATGATTGGCTTGGGCGATGCCGCCCGCTTGCGCCACGGCTCGGCCTTACCGCTCTTGTGCCTGCCCGGGCTGAATTCATAAACATCATTCAACGAGATGATACCCTCAATGCCTTCCACCTCCGGATCCTGCCGACGACCGCCAAAGAGATACAGACACACCTCGCGCCCATTGTGCTGGGCCACCATTTGATTAAACGCCCGCTCCGGCCCCGGCCATGCCGGAAGTGCTTCCCATTTCATTTCATCAGCCGCCAAATCCATCCGCCAAATCTCTTTTGTAGCCGTGTCCAGGCCCATGCCGGTTTGCCCGCCGGCTACGTACATCACCTCACCAATCAAGGCGGCCGCACCGCCGGTGATGCCCTTCGGCAATGCGGGCAATTTCACTTGTTTGAGCGCCCCATCCTTCCATTCCAAACGAAACGCATCCTTGTAAATCACCTCACCCGTTTGACCGCCCACACACACCACGCCGTTTTCCGAGGAAACACACATGCCGTAGCCCACGGGTTGCTTGAGCTTGAAGCCGGTTTTCCATTCGTAGGCGTCGCCCGTTTTCACGAGCACCCAGGCATCGGCGTGGTATACCTTGGGGACTTCCCACAAATCCTCACCCTCGGGCACGGGAAAATTCGCGCCGCCGGCCACGATGAGCGCGTCGTTGTGCACGCCCACAAATGGTCCGGCCATGCCAATGGCATCCGGCAAATCCGGCAAGGCATCGGCAGTGAGTTTTGCTTTTTCGGAACCCAACACCATGGGTGCCAGCAAAATTAGTATTGCAAAAAAATGTCTCATTTCATTCCTCCAAATTGCTCAGAATAAACTCGCGCCCATCGGCTACGTGGCGACGCATCACACATTCCGCGTCTTTCGCATTTCCCTTGCGCAAAATCGCAACCAACTTCTCATGATCCCGGTGCGTGCGTTCAGCAGAATCCAGCGGCAATGTTCCAGGCTTGTTGCGAACAACGACTGAAAGCAGGCGAAGATCCATCACCGTTTTGGTGAGCCAAGGGTTATCCGCCGCTTCAATAAGCACCCGATGAAATTTCAAATCATTATCCAGCCACCGCCGTAATACTGCCGCAGTAGCCGTACAACCTTTGCTTTGCCGTATGCGGCCAAGCAAGGTCCGCCAATCCGCGCACAACCGCTCGAGCTGTTCCAGTTGATCCGGCCGAATGCGCCTCGCCGCCTCGCGCGCGGCGAAGCATTCCAACTGCTCGCGTAACGCATAGAGCTGCACGATCTGTTTCCGGTCTAACCGCCGCACAAACGCCCCCGCGCCAGGCACGTGCTCCACCAACCCCTCGCTGGCCAGCCGGTTAAGGGCCTCGCGCACGGGCACCATGCTCACGCCCAGCTCCGCGCCGAGCTTGCGATTCACCAAACGGGTGCCCGGCGACCAATGGCCCGCCGCCACACGGTCACGGATGGCGTGGTAGGTTTCATCGGCCACGGAGGTGGAAGGGGGGGAAGTCATTTGCAATTGTGTGTTATAACAATGGGCTTTGTGGCTGAAGGATGCTGGCCTGTCCAGCGAAATTTTCAATAAAGGACAAACCGGGGTTGCCGAGACCTTGATGCTGCGCGATAATGGCCCGATGAAGCTGGTCTTGATATTCATGCTTTGCGCTATCGCGGTGTCCGGCGCGGATGCAAAGGCGGATTATGCGCGCCTTGCCGAGGCAATTGAGGTGAAGGAACTAAACTCACTGATGTTCGCCAAATCGAATGATGCCAATCTGGCCAGGGTGAGAGAATTTCTCAAGGCACATCCAAAGGGCGCGGAGCGGGAACGGGCGTTGTATCTGCGGGCTTATATGAAATGGAGCCTGCATCGTTATGCGGATGCGGCGCCGGATTATGCGGAGTTGTTGAGGGAGTTTCCGAAGACTAAATTTTTGAGGATCGCCTTGATTCGCGAGGCGGCGGCGCATTTGTTCAGCGGAAGGGCGGACCTCGCCCTACCCCGCCTGCGTGCGATTGAGCAGAATTATTTTGACCGTCCGGAAATGTTCGCGCGCGAAATGGCCTACGCACTGTCGCTGGCCGGGAAGCAAAAGGAGGCACTGGCTTTTATGGATCGTGTGGAAGAACAAATGAAACTGGCGGGGAAAGGCCGGTTGCTCCCGCGCATTACAAGCCATTTTGACAAAATTCGGATGGTGGGCAAGCCATTGAAAAAATTCCAAGTAAAGGACCACCGCACCGGACAGGAAATCAGCCCGGTCTCATTGAAGGGCAAGGTGGTGTTGATTGATTTCTGGGCGACGTGGTGTGGGCCGTGTGTGGCGGACTTGCCGTTGGTAAAGGCAACGCACCAGAAATTTTCCAAGGCAGGATTTGAAGTGCTCGCGGTGAGTCTTGACGACAATGAAGTCAAATTTGAAAAGGCGATCGATGCCCACAAAATGAATTACCTTCATCATTTCGACGGGAAAAAATGGAAAAACGAATTGGCGGCATTGTACGACGTGCACAGCATTCCGGCGAGTTTGTTAGTAGACCGCAAAGGCATCGTGCGTGCGGTGAATGTGCGCGGCAGTGCGCTGATGCGGGTCACAGAAGCCTTGATGCGTGAAGCGCGTTGAGGGCTTGCCTACAGAATGGTTTACTATAAAATAGTGCTGCAATGAGTAACGGCAATTTGGTATTGGAACGATTTTTAGCGGTCATCAAGGGCGTGTGCCAAAAGACGGGCCACCCGATGCCGCCGCACCTCACCCCGCTGGCGGAAGGTCATGCAATTCCCGATCCGCCGCCGCTGGAGGAGGCGCTGGAGACCGCGGGGCTGGCGCTCAACGATGCGCAATCCGCCTGTCTTTTTGCCAATATTGTAAACCTCACTATCTCGGACGGTCGCGTGCGGGATCGTGCATTGGTGGAGTTGGCGGCGGAAACACTGCGATTGGAACGCGAAAGCGCGCGCGATGTGCAAGAGGCGCTGGAGATGCGCTTCCAGTCGAATGTATTTCGCGAAGATGATGAATGGGCGCTCTTTTGTGCGGTACTGCTCGCCATGGCGGAGGCCGATAATCAGGTGGTAAAAAGTGAGATCGCCTATCTGCAACGATTTGTCCCCAACCTCGAGCACATTGAAGCGGGCAAACGACTGCTTGAGGAAAAAGCCGACACGCTGGACGATGCAGTGGCGCGGTTGAGCACCCGGCAAAAGCGCTGTCTCACTGCGCACGCCATCGGCATGATGCTCATCGATGGTCAATACAAGCGAACCGAGCAGGAAATCCTCGAGGCACTCGCCGACCAAATGTCGATGGCGCAGAACGATCAAGATCGATTATTGAAAGGGCTGTTCGCGCTTTACAACGTGAGCGTGCTAGCCTAGCCGAACAGTGCGTGCAGTTTTTTGACGGGGAAGTTTTTCCCGGGGCACACGGTTTGTTCCAGCTCGCGGTGGACGCGAAACTTGGGCCGTCCGCGCAGGGTTTTATTTTTCAAATAATCAACCAGCTCAATGAGTGATTGCTGCTGTTTGGGGCTCACCCATTTTTCCTGGAAGTTGCCCACCACACAAATGCCGATGGAATTGGCGTTGTAGGTTTCGCTCTTTACGTGGCCGCCCTTGATTTGGCGAAGCCAGCGGGACCCCACCTCCACCTTGCCATCGGCGGAACCATTGGTGCCATTGCAAATGATAAAGTGATAGGCCAGGCCATTCTCCATCCCGCGCCGTCGGTGGGCGGCATCAAAAATCTTTGCGTTGCCGTTGCCGGTGGCGCTGTGGTGGGCAATGATGTTTTTCCACTTGGTGGTGTTGATGCGCGGCTTGTTGATAGTGGTGAGCGGCAGCGAGTTGTATTGCGCGCGGAGATGAATCCGCTGGCCGGGGATGATGAGATCCTTGGTGAGGCCGTTCCACGCCTTGAGCTGGGTGACCGTGACGCGGTAGCGCTGGGCGATGCCGCTGAGGGTATCGCCCTTCGCCACCACGTGATAGCGGCGCAGTACCGCCGCCAAGGCATTCACGGGCTGGAGGAGAAAAATGCCGCCGGCAGTCAATGCAGCAGTCTGCATTGTGTGGCGCAAAAATTGGCGACGCGTTTCCTCCATAGCGTTTGTAAAGCCTAGCGCAGGCCTCGAATCGAGTCGAGATTTTACGGGCGAAAGTGCGGATGTCTTATCCCCAATTCATTCCCAATTCGCCAATAATTCGATGAAAATCTCTTGAATAAATGCGCCCACTTTCGGTTCACCCGAAGCTCGTGGACCGGCGACATTCAAAATGCTCACGTGATGTTTGCGCAGAAACACAGCCAACTGAGCCGCATTCTCCGGTGCATCCTGCAGTCCGCTGAGGTGAATACAGGGCTTATCGTGTACAACCGCAAATTCTCTTGTGGCCAGCGATCCGCCACTGAGTTGCGAGGCAAGACTGATGATGACCGTGGCGTCGGAATCTTTGACGTTCCACTCGGTGCGCTGGAGGTAATCCGGCTCGGGAGATTCGCGCAGCTGATAGCGATCAGGAATCACCCCATCCTCAGCCAGTCGCCCGCGTGGGCACCAACCGCCGTGCGGGATGCCATTGGCGATTGCCCAATCAAGCGCGGCACGATCGGCACCCGTTTGACCACCGGAAATAATCGTTGGAAAATCCACCGCCCAAGAGAAAGCCAAAGCTCGCCAAGATTGGCGAGTTGAATTATTTAATCCGCGTGGCATCACAACCCAACATCCTTTGGATCTGCACGGATCAGCAACGGGCGGACACCATCGGCGCGCTGGGCAATCCACACATTCGCACGCCGCATCTCGATGCGCTGGTGGCGAGTGGCGTGGCCTTCACGCGCGCGTATTGCCAAAGCCCGGTTTGCACGCCGAGCCGCGCTTCATTTTTGACCGGGCGCTATCCGCGCACCACGCGTTGTCGGCAAAACGGACAGGCGATGCCAGCCACAGAAAAACTCATCAGCCGGTTATTTGCCGATGCCGGCTACACGTGCGGCCTCGCAGGCAAACTCCACCTCGCCACCTGTGCCAATGGGGTGGTGGAAAAGCGCATTGATGATGGCTACCGGATTTTCGATTGGTCGCACCACCCTCAACCGGATTGGCCGGAGAACGCCTACACCCAATGGCTCACGCAGCAGGGCAAGTCATGGGAGGAACTTTATGATGGGCCGTCCACGCCTTATGTGAAACACGGCATCCCGGCGGAATTTCACCAAACAACTTGGTGTGCCAACAAGGCGATCGATTTTATTCACGAACAAAAAGGCAACCCGTGGTTTTTTAGTTTCAATTGTTTTGCGCCGCATCATCCCTTCGATCCACCGGCGGATTACTTGGCACGTTACAATCCAGATGACCTGCCCTTGCCCAAATCCCGCCCGGGCGAAATGGAAAACAAAACCACATTTCAACAACTCGACAGCCAATACGCTCACAACGATCCGGGCAGCTACAACGTCGCGGCGATGACTGATGATGACAAACGCTCAGTCACCGCGGCTTATTACGCGATGATCGAGCTAATCGATGAAGGCGTGGGGCGGATGATGGATGCGCTCCGGGAAAGCGGTCAACTGGACAACACACTGGTAATTTTCATGAGTGACCACGGTGAAATGCTGGGCGACCACGGCATTTACTTAAAGGGGCCACATTTTTATGAAGAAGCTGTGAGGGTTCCCTTGCTGGTGAGCTGGCCGGGGCAATTTCAAAATAATCTGCAGGCAAATGGCCTAACGGAATTGATCGACCTCACCCCCACCCTGCTGGAAGCCGCCGGATTGAACG
>CAZJRV010000120.1:0-8873 GCA_964548235.1 uncultured Verrucomicrobiota bacterium | reverse complement strand
CTTTGACATTCTCCGATCTCCTTTCTACCTTCTCCCCGTGTGCTGCCGCTACTCCGAAACTGTGGATCCGATGGAACTGGCCGAGGTGCTGGGCATTGATTGTTGCACGTACGAATTCACCCCGCGCCCCGTCATTTGGCCCAAGGAAGATGCCCCCGTCATCGTGCGCGAGAATGGCCGCACCGAATTGCGCTCCATGCGCTGGGGCCTCATCCCCCATTGGGCGGAGGATGAAAAGATCGGCCGCAAGCTCATCAACGCCCGCAGCGAAACCGCCGCCACCAAGCCCGCTTTCCGCGACGCCTGGAAATCCCGCCGCTGCCTCATCCCCGCCACCGGCTTTTACGAATGGAATCGAGCCAAGGATCCCGCCGGACGCGGCCAAGCCTTTCATTTCACCAACCCCGTCCGCCCCTTGTTTTGCTTCGCCGGCTTGTGGGAATGTTGGCACCGCCCATCCACCAAACAAACCGAACTCTTCGAAAACACCTTCGAGCCCGAACCCCAAATCCTGGAAACTTTTACCCTCCTCACCACCGAACCAGACCAAGTCGTAAAAAACTACCACGACCGAATGCCGGTAGTTTTGGGAGAGGATGCAAGAGATTGGCTTAAGGAAAGCGAGGAGATGCCAAGGGGAATGGAAAAATTGGAAGTGAATCCCGTGTAGCAATCACAAGAGATAAATCTCTGCATCAAAGATCACGGGAAAGATTGGTTTTGCCAATCTACGGCTCAGCGGGAGTTTCGTTCTCCCAATCGCAATGAATTTGATACGCAGGGAAAGGTCGGATTTGCGACTCTGCATTGAATATGTGGAAAAAAAGAATTAATTGTGAAAAATCAGTAGAGTTGAGCGTATTGAGTGGAAGGGGCAAGACCCTTCTATTTTGGAAACAGCACAAATTCCAGTATTAGCGGTGTACGTCTCGCGTGATGGCCAGACTTTTGGCCCTTTTTCGTGGGAGGAATTGTGGGCGCATTTTCAGGCGGGGTCGGTGTTGGGGACAGATTTGGCGTGGTATGAGGGACAGCCCGAGTGGCGCTACGTTCAGCAATTGTTTGTGCCCGCCCCTGTTGTTGCACCCATGCCGGCGCCGGTTACGCCAGTGGCCCAGATGGCACATGCTGCGATTCCGGCCAAACCTGTAGGGCCGCTGGGGTATGCTGCCCCGGTTGCGATGAATCCGCTTGCGGATCCTTCAGATTTGTCAACTTCCGGTCAAGCTACGGATGAACAATCCGGGGCGGACTCGAAAAGTCAAAAGCCCGAATCGAAAGGTAAAAAGGCCAAATCGAAGTTGAAGTTTGCAAAAATCAGGTGGCAGGATATTCAACTTCCCGGGTGGGCGAAATATGCAACGCCGGTTGCAGTTTTTGCGCTGTGCTATATTTTATTTGGTGATGAAAACCCTCCGCCACCTAACCGCACGGAACAAGTTGTCGGGCAGGCAGTTCGCAATGAAATAGGGAAAAGCAAAGGAGAATTGGAGGGTTCGGATTATCAAAATGCTGTGAATTTGGATTTGAAGAGCAAAGGACTTACCGATTTGAGCGAGTTGGCTCAGTGCACCAAGGTCGTGAGGTTGGATTTGTCAAACAACAAGATTACGGATTTGAGTCCATTGGAAAAGTTATCAAACCTGGAGAAATTAAGCCTAGCCCGAAATCAAATTACTGATTTCAAGTCCTTGGAGAAAATCACTTCACTGAAAGAAGTTGTTATTGAAGGAAATCCGGGAGCCTCGAAATCTGTGGAGGATAGTTTAAAACGAGCTGTGCCCGGAATAAAAATCGTGAAAAAGCTTTCCAATTCAGAGGAGTCGGCAGATTAAATTTTGAATCTTCAATCCAGCCCAAAATAATCCGTCCTCGCAGGGCCAAGCGATTTGCCGCCAGAGGAGTTGATGTGGTCGTTAACCGCTGTCCCCATGGGGCCAATTTCCGAATCACTTGATTGGCTTGCACTTCCATCGGATAAAACGAGATTCCCTTGATTGGAAATTAGACCCGCCATGGCTCGAGTGGATGTACTCATCGTATCCGCTCCCACCCATTCGGAATCCTCTAATTTAGAACCAGATAAATTCCGTGTGGCACTTAGAACGGTGGAAGGTCGCCCGAGGTCTGCACCTCTCACGAGCACATAGCTTATGGCCCATTGAGGGATAAATTGGCTTTCATTGAATCCCCTCATTGTCATCCAGTTTGTTTTTTTTGCATTATAATTTTCCCAATTTTCTTGGGCGATTTCACTGACGTCTTCTTGAGTGGCATCAGAAGGAGAGTGCAGCATTTTTGCAGATTCCAATGCCGACATCATCGCAGGAATTGAAAAGAGTGCATTCGCAGAATTCGGTGTTCCAACTATATTGTTGACTCTTGGGTTCGTAATGGACGGGTCAATTCCAAGAACTTGCCATTGCACATGTTGAACCTGAATTATAAAGTCGGATCTGGCTGGAAACATACTTGGACTCACAAAGTGGCTGCCCAACTTGGATCGGGTTACCGACCATGGCAATCCATCACCATTATCGCCTCCAAAAAGAATGTGAGCTTGGCCAATTTGGCGCATATTGCTGACACATTTGATTCGTTTGGCTTTGGCTTTTGCCTTGGACAAGATGGGAAGTGAAATGGACGAAAGAATTCCAATGATGCCAATCGAAACCAGCATCTCAACCAGCGTATACCCTCGAGTCCTCCGATTGGAGGGCAGTCGGATATTGGGTATCGTTTTCATCCTACTATATACGCTGGGGAAGTGCAGGTTTTCACAAAAAACTTAAAAATAATTTTTTTTCGGGAATTGTGCCGTGAATTGCGAAATAATACGGGGGTGCAGCGTATTGATAGACAGAGGATGGTGAAGGATGAAGGGGAACATCCGCCTTTGGCGACGCGGAGTAGTTTGTTGTTGCGGCTCAAGGATTTGGGGGATGAGCGGAGTTGGCGGGAGTTTTTTGATTTGTACTGGATGCTGCTTTTCAACGTGGCGCGGAAGTCTGGTTTCGGGCCGGAGGATGCGGAGGATGTCACGCAGCAGACGGTGGCTAAGGTGTCCCAGAAGATGCCGGGGTTTGTGTATGATCGCGAGAAGGGATCGTACAAGGGTTGGTTGATGACGGTGCTGCGCTCGCGTATGGCGGATCATGCGCGGAAGAATGGTCGGCGGGTGCCAACTGTGAGTTTGGAGTTTGAAGGAGTGCTGTCGAATGACAGCCGGGATGAGTTTAAGCAGTTATGGGACAACGAATGGAGCAAACGAATGGTGAGCCTCGCGCTGGAGCGGGTGAAGCGCCGCGTGGGGCCGAAGCAGTTTCAGATTTTTCATGCGTATATGATGGAGGAATGGAGCATGGCGGAGGTGACATCGACGCTGGGGGTGAGCACGCGCCAAGTGTACATGGCCAAGTATCGCGTGGGGGAGAAGTTCGAGGAGGAACTGAAGCGCATGAAGGAAGGGGGCGCGGAATGAATGAGGCGCGGCCACTTCGTCGTTGGCATCCGTGGCGCAGGCGCATCTACACGTGGGTGATGCGCTTGGCGGATTGCTGGCTGAAGCCGCCGCCGGAGCCGCGGATGTACCGCGTGGATAGCACAGAACGGGAGCATGAATTGAAAATGCGCCTGATGCGCGGCGTGGTCCGGGACGGGTGAGGTGGAACTAGCAGATGACACCGGATGGATCATCACACGTCGCGCCCGAACTGCCGGGGCTGACTTTGCTGCGCCAGATTGGCGCGGGGACGTTTGGCGAGGTGTGGATGGCGCGGGAGCAGGATGAAACCCTGCGTGCAGTGAAACTGGTACAGCGGGATCGATTCAAGGAGGGGCATCCCTACGAACGTGAGTGGCGCGGGCACGAGCGGTTTGAATCCTTGAGCCGCAGCCACGTGGGCGTGGTGGATGTGCTGCGGCTGGAACGGGACGATTCGCGCGGACTGTTTTTCAGCGTAATGGAGCTGGCGGATGATTCGAATCCGGATGCCGGTGAAATCAATCCCGAAACCTACCAGCCCCGCACATTGCAGGCCCAGTTGGCGGAGCACGGTGCGTTGCCGCCAGCGGAGTGTATGAAAGTGGGCGTGAGCCTCGCGCGGGCACTGGCACATCTGCATTCGCACGGGTTGGTGCATCGTGATGTGAAGCCTTCCAACATCATTTATGTGAACGGCAAGCCGAAGCTCGCAGACATCGGCATGGTGGCGCGGATGGACAGCACCCCCTCGGCGCTGGGTACGTACGGCTACATCCCGTACGAGGGCCCGGGCAAACCCACGGCGGACGTCTTTGCGCTCGGCAAGGTGCTGTACGAAATGGCCACGGGCAAGGATCGCTACGATTTCCCCGAGCTACCCGCGCCCAATCCGGAACTGCGTGGACTGAACGCGATCATCCTTAAAGCCTGCGCGGATTTGCCCAAGGAACGCTACGCCAACTCAGCGGAAATGGCCGAGGACCTTGAGCGCGTGCGCGATGGCCATCGGCCCCTTGAGGAAAGCACGGCCGTGTTTAATAAACTGCTCGTCACCGTGGTTGTGTTGTTCGTGGGCGTGTTGATCTGGAAAAACTATAGCCAACCGGATGCTCCCGATGCGCCCGAGCCTAGCTGGCGGCGAGCATTGTCGAAGGCGGAAGTGGCGCAAATGTATTTGGATGAATCGGTTCCGCACAATCGCCCAGCGGCCCGATGGGATTTTGAATACAGCTACTCGTACGTGCTGGAAACCAATGCGCTGCGATACCTCATCCGAACCAACAACGTGCAGCCCAAGATCGAATGGCAAAAGCCGCCCGTCACCTACTGGGGGCCGATATCCAATGGCGAGCCGGCCGAGTTGGTTTACCACTTTCCCTTCAAGCGCCCCGTGCGCCGAGCGCACTTGCTCTGCACGGTGAACACGTGGGATTTCTCCGACAGCACCGCCGGCGTGGGGCGCGGGGCCGCAGCCATTGGCGTTTCCACCAACGGCACGGACTGGATTCCCCTGCGCAACGGCCTAGAGCCGGTGGCGCTTTGGAGTGCCGATGGCCTGATCGATGACGAATTGCCGGCACGGCTGATGGGGGCAACGAATTATTTCATCCGAGTTCGGATGCTGATGGATGGGGCAGTCGACCCGGACTACACACCCGCCCAGCACAGCCGAATGGTCAAGGAGGCGGGGGGCAAAGGGTTCGAGTTTAAGGTGGAGATGGGGGAGCCCCAATGACCAAAACCCAAGGCCCAAGGAATTCCAAATTATCAACTCCCAACCTGGGCGCAAGTTTGGGCCTTGAGGATTGAGGCTTCCTTGGGCCTTGGGCATTGGAATTTTCACAATTTTCCTTCACCCTCTCCGTGTGTCGAAATTTTTCTTAATTTCATTGCTCGCCTTGGGTTGTTCTGAGCAACCGCCTGTGCCGGGGTTTGAGCCGCCGGCGCCGGTGGCCCCGGTGGCTTATAGGAGCGACATCACTGCGGCGCAGCAGAAACTGGCGACGATCAAGCTCTTTGTGGGGGCGGTAGAGATGGAGGCGGAACAGGCGCTGACGGATCGGCAGATCAAGACGGGTATGATGTTCCGCAAATCAATGGGCGAGAACGCCGGGATGCTGTTTGTCTTCAAGGCCCCGAAACAGCAGGGGTTTTGGATGAAAAACTGTTTTGTGCCCATGAGTGCGGCGTACATTGATCCGCAGGGGCGCATCAACGAAATCGTAAAACTCGAGCCGCACAACACCAACAGCGTGATGTCGAAGAGTTTTCAAATCCAATATGTGCTGGAAGCCCCGCGCGGGTGGTTCAAGAAAAACGGCCTCGGCCCCGGCGTCACAATTATGACCCCCAAGGGCACCCTGCCGCAGACGTATTTTCCGGGGCGCTGATTTCTGATGAAAATTGCCTTGGCGCAAATCAACACCACCGTGGGCGACTTTGCCGGAAACGTGGCGCGGCTGCGGGAGGCGTGTGCGCGCGGCGCGGCGGCGGGCGCGGAATTGGTGCTCGCGCCGGAGCTAGCCATCACCGGCTATCCGCCGCGCGACCTGTTGTTGAAGAGCGGGTTCGTAGAGGGAAACCTTGCGGCATTGGAGGAGTTGGCCGGCGAGATTGGCGAGGCCGCGCTGGTGGTGGGGCATGTCGGTGTGAATGCCGATCAACCCAGCCGGCCATTTACCAATGCGGTTTCACTGCTGCATCGAGGCAAAGTGGCGGCCACGCGCACAAAGAGTTTGTTGCCCACGTACGATGTGTTTGATGAGGCGCGTTACTTTGAGCCGGCCACGGAAAATGCGCCGGTGGATTTCAACGGCCATTCGCTCGGGCTCACGGTTTGCGAGGATGTCTGGAATGATGAGGATTTCTGGTGCGACCGTCGTTACCGCAATGATCCGGTGGAAGGCTTGGTGGAGCAGGGCGCGGAAATCATCCTCAACGTGTCTGCCTCGCCGTGGCACCTCGGCAAGCACCGCACGCGCGCGGAGATGCTCGGCAGCCTCGCCGCCAAAATCGCGCGCCCGTTGCTGTACTGCAACTTGGTGGGCGGCAATGACGAATTAATTTTCGACGGCGGCAGCCTCGCCTTGAACGCCACCGGCGAATGCATCGCGCAAGGGAAATTTTTTGCGGACGATTGGGTAATGGTCGACACCGATGCGCCAAGCCTCGATCCGTGTGTCATGGAGGACGAAGCGCTGCTGCACGATGCGCTGGTGTTGGGCGTGCGCGATTACCTCGGCAAATGCGGATTTGGCAGCGCGGTCATCGGCCTGAGTGGCGGGATTGATTCCGCCGTGACGGCTGCCATCGCCGTGGCGGCACTTGGGAAAGGAAACGTGCGAGGTGTCGCGCTTCCTTCGCAATATTCTTCCGCTGGCAGTCTCTCGGATGCGCAGGCGCTGGCGGAAAACTTGGGCATCCAATACTCCGTTGTGCCGATTGAAACCGGGTTTGAAATGGCCAAGCAAAGCCTCGCGCCGATCTTTGGCGATTTGCCCGAGGACGTGACGGAGGAAAATATGCAGGCCCGCTTGCGCGGATTGTTGCTGATGGCAATGAGCAATAAATTCGGCTCGTTGGTGTTGACCACCGGCAACAAAAGCGAACTGGCCGTCGGCTACTGTACGCTCTATGGCGATATGTGCGGCGGGCTGGCGGTGATCAGTGATGTGCCCAAGACGATGGTGTATCGCCTCGCGCGCTGGATGAATCGCGAGGGCGAGATTATTCCCGCCGCCACCATCGAGAAACCGCCAAGTGCCGAACTGCGCCCGGACCAAAAGGACGAGGATTCTTTGCCGCCATACGACGTGCTCGATGCCATCCTCGAGCGGTACGTGGTGGAAGGCCAGTCGACGGATGAAATTATTGCCGCCGATTTTGATGCCGACACTGTCCGCCGCATTGCGCGTCTCATCGATTTAAACGAATACAAACGCCGTCAGGCCGCGCCGGGATTGAAGGTGACGAGTAAGGCATTTGGGGTGGGGCGGCGGATTCCGGTGGCGCAAAAATACAAAGGCTAATTCATGACCAAATCAGAAAGTCTCTTCACCGAATCCCTCAACCACATCCCCGGCGGTGTGAACTCGCCGGTGCGGGCGTTTCGGGGGGTGGGTGGACAGCCGTTTTTTGCCGAGCGCGCGGCGGGGGCGCGGATGTGGGATGTGGATGGCAACGAGTACATCGATTACGTCGGCACGTGGGGCCCGGCGATTTTGGGACACGCGCATCCGGCGATCATTGAGGCGGTCAAAGCAGCGGCGGATCGCGGCACGAGCTTTGGCATTCCCAGCGAACCGGAAGTGCGTATGGCACAACTCCTGAAGGAATGCGTGCCCAGCGTCGAGAAGGTGCGCATGGTCAACTCTGGCACGGAAGCCTGCATGAGCGCCATCCGGGTGGCGCGCGGATTCACCGATCGACCGAAGATCATCAAGTTCGATGGCTGTTACCATGGCCATGCCGATTCGCTGCTAGTCAAGGCGGGGTCCGGCGCGCTCACCTGCGGTAATCCGGACAGCGGCGGTGTGCCGGCCGAATTCACCGCGCACACCATCGTGCTGCCGTTCAACGATCGCGATGCCGTGGAGCAGGCATTTGCCGCCAACGAAGGCCAAGTGGCGGGCATCATCCTCGAGCCGGTGCCCGGCAATGCCGGCGTGTATTTGCCACGCGATGGCTATCTGGAATTTTTGCGCGAGATCACCGCGGCCAATGACAGCCTCTTGATTTTTGATGAAGTGATGACCGGCTTTCGCGTGAGCCTCGGCGGCGCGCAGGGGCGCTTCGGCATCACGCCGGATTTGAGTTGCTTCGGAAAAATCATCGGCGGCGGCCTGCCCGTGGGCGCCTTCGGCGGGCGCGCGGAGGTGATGGACGTGCTCGCGCCGGACGGCCCCGTGTACCAAGCCGGCACCCTGAGCGGCAATCCGCTCGCCATGGCCGCCGGCATCGCGGCGCTGGAGCAATTGCAATCGGGGAAGGTTTATGAACGACTGGAGATGCTCGGGGCGCGATTGGAAGCGGGGCTGAACGCGGCTTCAAAAACCGCCGGCTTGCCGGTGGCAACCCAACGCATCGGCTCGATGAGTTGTTTGTTTTTCGCTGATCAACCCGTGCACAATCTCGCCGACGCAATGGCCACGGACCGCGAGCGTTTCAAAAAATATTTCCACGGAATGCTCGCCGAAGGCATTTACTTTGCCCCCTCAGCATTCGAAGCTGGATTCCTATCTAACGCGCACACCGAAGAGGACATTGATGCCACAATCGCGGCGGCTGAAAAAGTGATGGCGACGCTTTAGCTGAGACATGAAATTATTGGCGATTGATCATGGGACGAAGCGGATGGGGATTGCGGGGAGCGATGCGCTGGGGATGATGG
>CAZJRV010000119.1:0-8998 GCA_964548235.1 uncultured Verrucomicrobiota bacterium | reverse complement strand
GCAGCACGTACTCGAAATCATAAAACTCCGCGTAATGCGCCAGCGTGTAGCCGAGGTAAATGCCGATGGCATCGTAAATCTTCAACGCGCGCTCGTCGCCGGCGTCCATCGCGGCCTGCACAATTTTCAACTGCTCCGGCATGCTCAGGCTCGCATCTTACTCGATGCCCGAGGCCGGCAGCAGTCGGGCGACGGCTTGTTGCGAGAAATACTGCGCGCCCACGCCGAGGTCGCCGCTCCATTCATCGGCCGGCGCTTCCGGATGCAGATCCACCGGCGCAAAAGCCAGCTCACTGAGCCACGTGGTGAGGTTGCCGTCCATGTCAATGTAGCCGCCGCCCTGGCTCGTGCCCATCGCGATGCCGAGCACGCCGTTTTTGCCAATCGCCATCGAGCCGGCCAGTGCGGTCACTTCGCCGTCGTTGATCACCTCCAGCGGCGCGTTCCATTCCTTGGCAATGCGGATGAACATTTCGCGCACTTGGGAATCGAAATCCTCCGGGCTCACGCCGCGAAAGAGTGAGGCCCACGTCACCTTGTTGTGCGAGTAACAGCCCGCCGCACTGCCGCCAATGGCATCGACCTGCGGCAAATGTTCCGCAGCGCGCTTGAGCGAATCCATGATGCCCTCGTAATGATAATTGGGGTCCGGCTCGAAATAAGGATCCCACACGATCTCCTCGCTGAACTTCACCTCACCATCGATCACCGCCGCCGCCTTGCGATCGCTTCCGCCGAGGTCAAAGCCAATGCGGCATCCGTCGAGATGCCGACCAATCGGGCGGGCCTCGGAATTTTCTGCCGGCAACTCGGCGCATGCCACTACTTCCAACGCGTGGCGGTTATTCTTCACGCCGATAACGTCATCATCAAATTTGCCGAATTCGTGGGTGCGATAATATTCCTCCAGGCGCTCCACGTACACATCCGCGCCGCTCAGGTGAATCTTCCAGCCACCGCGCTGCCACAGTAAAAATTTCACCAACCGCTCAAGGTGCCGAAAATTATTTTCCGCCAATTCGTGCCCTTCCGGGAACAGCACCGTTCGCGTGTGGAACACCGAGCCATCGGCCTGTTCCAGCGCGATGCCGGCTTCCACTGCCGCACCGGTATCCCGCGCAGCTGCCTCAAAGGCGCGGTTGGCCAGCACGGCAGGACGGAATGTGGGATGCAATTCCGGAAGAAACTTCGGTTTCGGTAATAAATTCACTTCACTCATTTTTTGGGGCGCGCATCCTCTGTTGTTTGGCCAGCCATTGCAAGGCCGCGGCGGGAATAATTTCGTGGCCACCCTTGAAAATGGTCACGCGCGCTGTGCCCGATTGCCGCCGGAAGAGCACGCGCTTTGCGCCGTACGTTTTATCGATCGGCACCGCATCGGCAAGCGAAGCAGGCAATTTGGCAGTGTGAACGAATTCCGAAATCTGTTTTGCGTTCAATCGGTCCTTCGTCGCCGCCAATACATTAAACGCCTCCAGCGAATGGCTGATGGGCACGCTGCCGGTGTGGCCATCGGTGATGCCCGCATTGATGTCCAGCGCCACGCCCTTTGCGTGCGCGAGATACGTGATTGGCGAACGTTTCTTTGCTTCCGCCGCTGCTTTCGAGTTGGGCGTGGGTTTGCCGCCGATTGATTTTTCAATCTCTCGCGCGTATTTCATTTTGCGTTTGGAAGTGTGCGCGTGCCATTGGGTCAAATCCAAGATCGGCACCCACGCCGACACCCCCGCCCAAACCTCCGGCGCGCGCCCGGCCATCAACAAGGCCGTGTAGCCTCCGCCGGAGGCGCCCACGAGATAAATCCGCGATGCATCGACCGATGCGTTTTTCTTTGCGAACGCCACCGCGCTGAGAATGTCCGTCACTACCAGCTCCGACCCCGTCGCCTGCGGCCGACGGTTGGGACCGCGAAAATTTGGGTGAATGAAAATCCATTTGTGCTCAATGCACCACTTGCCGTACGGCGAGTTGTTCTGTCGATAATCGCCCGACCAAGTATGCAGCCCCACCAACAAAGGCCGAGGCTCGCCCCGCACTGCGGGCGCATAAAACAACGCGGGTTGTTTCGTGTTGTCCGCCTTGCTGAGGTATTTGATTTCGCGAATCTCCTTCGGCCACCCCTTCGGAGCGGCGGAAACAAAAACGGCAAACCCAACAAATACAACGAATAATTTCACGCGCCGAGTGTGGCACGGACATTTTGAGGCAAAAGAAAAAACGATGGTGTTTGATAGGGACACGCTCCCGCGTGTCAAGGACGCGCGAAGCGAGTCCCTGCCAATGGAGCTTCCGTCCTCCGCACGTTCCCGTTACGCTCCCGCGTGTGGCGCGCATTCGCATTGCAGCGGCGGAAGAAATCGAGGAAGGGAAAACCATCGCGTTTTCCTTCACGCGCGATGACCGCTCGCAGGAAGGGTTTGTCGGCCGCTTCAAAGGCAAACTCTTCGCCTACGAAAACACCTGCCGCCACATCCCCATCACCCTCGATTACGGCGACAACCGTTTCTTTGATTCCAATGGCGAAACCCTCGTCTGCCAAACCCACGGCGCCGTTTATGAACCCGACACCGGCCTCTGCGTGCGTGGGCCGTGCGCGGGGATGAGTTTGTTTGCGTTGGAGATTATTGAGGAGGATGGGGTGATTTGGTTTGCGGGGAAACCAGTCTAACCGCCGAGGCACAAAGAACATAGAGGGACTTCTCAATGGATCCTGAATTTTGGGCACGGGTCTTTCCAGCCACAGCAGCAAAAAACAACCTCGATTTATTACCTCCATCAGTTTTAATGTCCGCGTGAAATTATTTTTCCTGATTATTCCATTCTGTTTGCTCGGCATGGGTTGTGCCGCGCCGAAATCCGAAACCGTTCCTTTCAGCACTGCATTGAATTGGATTACCCAATCAAGCGAGTACAAAGCCGTTTGTTTGCAAACCTACTCTTCCGCGTGGGAAAAAGTGGAAGCAGCCGCGCGCGCGGAATCCGGTGCGTGGGCGGTTGTGATGGATTTGGATGAAACGGTGCTGGATAATTCCGGTTACCAACGCGAGCTGGAATCGCGCGGCGAAGCTCACAGTCAAGCCGCGTGGGCCGCGTGGGTGGCGCGATCGGAGGCGGGCCTTGTGCCGGGGGCGAAGGCGTTTATCGCCAAAGTCCGCACGTTGCCGCGGGCGCGCATTGTTTTTCTCAGCAATCGTTATACGTCCGGCCTCGATGCGACGCGCGCAAATTTGAAAAAACTGGGGCTCACCACCGACGCCGATATTTTTCTGCTGCGCCGCGAGAAAGCCGACACCAAGGCCATCCGCCAGCGGGAAATGCTCCAGGGCAGTCGGCGCATGGCCCCGTATGGGCCGCATCGGGTGGTGGCGTGGTTTGGCGACGCGGCGCATGATTTTCCGGATGACTCCAAACTGAAATGGGGCACGGAGAAATTTATGCTGCCCAATCCGGTTTATGGGAAGTGGTAGTTCTCCCGTTTTGAGACACGGGTTTCAAGAAAACCATGTCTGAGAAATGGGACGAGGTGGAACTCGTCCCTCCCTTCTTGGCGGCTTTGCGGTTCAATTATTCTCGTCACTTTTTCTTAACTGGCATTAATACCGCGCGTGGGACGAGGGCCATGCTCGTTGGGGTGTAGTTGCAGGTGCAGCCGCCGGAGAGGTTGGGGACGTTGAGTACGCCATTGGCGGGGAAGATGTTGTTGCTGCAGGCGGCGCGGAGGTTCCAGATGGGTTGGAATTTATTGGTGTCGAGGTCGATGTATGCGGCGTTGCCCTTGTAGCGGGTGGTGGCGAGGTAGGGGCTGGTGCGCAGGGGGGTGCAGCCACGCCGAAACCACTTGAGCGGTTTGCCCAACTGCGCGCCGCTGGTGAGGTCATACATCGCATAATTATCCGACCCGCCAACGAGCAGGCTGTCGCCGGCGATGTGGCTGCCGCTTTTGAAATTCCATTTATCCAGCTTGGGATCGGCCAGTTTGGCTTGGCGATGCACCGCGCCATCTTTGCCCTTGTAAATGCCAGTGCCGGTAATGAGCAAATCGTGCGCAGCACTGTAGCGCAACTCCGCGCCGCCGGGGGCTTGCCAAACCGGCCGACCGGTGGCGAGATCCAGCGCATAAGTTTTCACGCCGCTTTCGCCAATGGTTTCGCCGCGACGGGCGTTGAGCAGTTCGGCTACGAACGCGTGACCGCCGCCCACGGCGAGGCTGAGCTGGGCGCGTTTTGCGGTGAAGGTCCATTGATGCTCACCGGTTTTGCGGTCGAGGCAAATGATGTTTTTGCCGAGCTGGCCGATGAGGGAA
The DNA here is from genome assembly GCA_964548235.1 of uncultured Verrucomicrobiota bacterium. Lineage (GTDB taxonomy): Bacteria > Verrucomicrobiota > Verrucomicrobiia > Limisphaerales > UBA1100 > JACNJL01. The sequence continues at coordinate 4,695 of CAZJRV010000119.1, read as the reverse complement.
TTTTTCAAAAGCCGCAAATGAACGAGCGTGCCGGGAATGTTTTTGGGCATTGGAAACCGCGCGCGATGTTTGCCGGTGGCGGCATCGAGCACAATGCACTCGCGCCCGGCGGCGACGTAGATGCCGTCCTCGAGCGCCACAAACTCGCCCACTGCGTTTGCGCCGGCGGCTTGCGGCATCGGGCGATCCCACAGGCGGCGACCGGTGAAGACGTCAATGGCCAGCATTCGATCCGCGCGCACAAAGATGCGGCCGCCCGCCACGCGCACTTCCGTTTTGCCCGGCTGCCGTTGCCAGCGGATGGAGCCGTCGTACCATAAAAGCCCCAATGGTCCGCGCAGAAACCGGTCATCCGAAGAGCCCGTGTTGCCTGCGCCGCCACCGGCGTGTGACCAGTCAGCAGCCAAGTGCAAAGGGCCGGTGCGGGAGAGCAGCAGTTGTGAGGAGGTTGTTTCATTTATTTCCGAAGATTTTAGTTCTGTTGCCGCTTGTTTCCATTTGCCGCGCAATGCATCAGGAACAGGCAAAAACGCCGTGCCGCCGTAGGGGCGCATCGAATGGTAAATTTTTGTGATGACGGAAACGCTCTCCGGGTTATTGAAGCGTTCCGGCGTTTCAGTGGTCACGAAGTTGGCCAGAAATGGAGGGAGCGGATAATTTAACGGATCGCCAACCAGAACAGTAACGTGGCTTCCATAAAGACCTTTCTGGTGGAGGTCTTGACGAAAACGATTCACTTTTTCAGCATCAGGATCAATGGCGATGACTGTGAATCGTTCAGCGAAAGCAGTCGTGGTATTGCCATTGTCCAAACCCAGCACGATGCAATATCCATTTTTTTTCAACAATGTATTCCCACCATTTCGATCAATTACCTTTTGATAGGCTTGCAAATAATTGTCCAATATATGTGCGTTTTGTTTCCGTTCCCGCACTGATCCACTTGGTTTCACGTGCACAATCGGCTTTGCGATTTCCTTTGCGCCGAAGGTGTAGAGTTTGCCTTCGCGGGTGGTGACGTGGAGGTGGCCGTTGGCGGCGATGACGCTTACGGGGTCCCCGGTGAGCTTGGTTTGCCAAGTGATTTTTTGGGTGCGGATGTCGATGGCGGCGAGGGTGCCGGGGGCGGTGGCGTAAAGGTGATGGCCAGCTTGGATGCGCACGCGGAGGTGGGTGGCGAGCTTCCAGCGTTGGGGGAAAGTGGCGCGCCATTTGTCGGGGTACGTGTCGTTCTTGCGTTGTGGGTCTTTGGTGCGTGGCTCGAGTTTGGCGTTCGTGATGTCTTCGGCGATGATGCCGGCTTGGGTGAGATCGGTATAAAACATCGTGTCGCCGGTGAGGACGGGGCGGCGGAAATCGCCGAGGTATTTTTGGTTGGTGGGATCAATCTGCACGCGCGTGAAGCCGGCTGGGTAGAGTTTGCTTTTGTAGTCATTGGCGCGCTTCTTGGCGAATTTTTCGTCATTGGGCCGGCGCATGTCGTAGAGATCGCCGCTGTGGGCGAGGTAACGCCCCGTGCCGGCGACGAACCACGTGCCTTTAGGCAGACCGGTGCGCCCGCCCCAGCCCATCGTGTACGGGCCGAGCTTGCCAGTCTTCAGATCGAACACCGCCGGTAATTGCGTGCCGCACGGCGCGATGAGTTTACCATCCACCACTGCGAGGTAACCCTGCGGTGAGAGGCCCATCACGTGTTGCACGCCGTGATCGAGATTGGCCCCGGCGATTTTGTCCGTGTCGCGATTGATCCAGATGTTGCGGCCGGTTTTCGCGTCCACCGCATGAATAAAGACTCCTTCCTCAGGCCACAACCCTGCGGAAAAATAAATGACGCCTTTATGTAGCACCACCCCGCCGCGCACGGGCCACATTGGAATCAGCCGGCGATTGCCCAGCAAGTTGCGGTCCTTGCGCCCTTCGGGATGGCCATAAACTTTCCAGCGCAACTTGCCTGTCGCCGCATCGAGGCAATACACGTGACCGTCATCCGACCCAAACCACACCGAACCCTCCATTGCCACCGGCGCAAACCGCACTGGGCCGCCGGTGAAAAATTGCCAGCGCACTTTGCCGTTCGCGGTGTCCAGTGCCGTCACGGAATCGGTCACCATCGACGGCACGAACATCGTGCCGCCCATTACCACCGGTTCATAAGTGGCATCGTACCGCAGGCGCACCTCACCGGGAAACGCCGGCGTCGGTGCGGCAAACTCGCGCGTCCATTGCAAATGCAATTGCGTGGGCAACACTTCCGGGGAGGAAGCGCCGCGATTGGGGCCGAAGCGGAATTGCGGCCAATCGACTGCATGAGCCGCCAACGAGCCGATGAGCAATAGAAAAAGAATAGAGCGCAATCGCATGCTCGAAAGTATCCGCCCACGGGCAGGGTTTGGCAAGGTCGCGGAGGGCGACGGGCTATTTTTTCGCGTTGTGGCGAATGTCGCACTTGGGTAGTGCCTGCTGGAGTTTGTTGATCTCCGACTTGGTGAGCGCCGGGTTGAACGAGAGATACAATTTCTCCAGCTGTTTGAGTTCCGCCAAGGCACTCACATCCTTGACCCTGCTTCCCTCCAGGCCCAACTGCTTTAATTTCTTTAGCCGGGCCAAAACGCTGATATCCGGCAGTGTGTTGTAATCCAGAAAAAGCCACTCCAGCTTCGCCAATTCCCCCAGTCCCGCTAAGGCGTTGGGATCGGTAAGGCGGTTTAGGAAGAGGCTCAGCCGTTTCAAATTCTTGAGCCCCGCCAAGGCGCTGAGATTCGTCAGCTTGTTTTCCTTGAGATACAGCTCTTCCAGCTGCGTGAGCTCCGTCAAGCCGTCCAGGCTCTTCAGCTCGTTTGCGGAGAGGTCGATTTTCTTCAAATGCGCCAGCCCCGCCAAGGCGCGCACATCGGTCAGCTCATTGCTTTTGAGGGAAAGCACCTCCAGATTCGTCAACGCTGCCAGCACGCTCACATCGGTGAGCCAACGGTTGTCCAGATTCAACGCCGTCACCTGATCCAAGTCCGCCTGAGTCAGGTCTCCGCTGGGCTTTTCCAGCTGACCGCGAATCGCCGCCTCAATTCTGACGTGGTTCGGGTTGGTTGGATTAAACAGTGGCCCTGACTTTGCAGTTGGCTTGGCAGGTGTAGATTTCGCAGGAGCATCCTTCTGTTCCGCGCACCCCGCGCAACACACACAAGACACAATCGTCGCCATCCAAATGAAAATCCTCATGCCCGGAATTCTATCGACCATCCCACCGAAATCCAACCTAAACTGACCCGGCCCCTTCACAGGTCATTCCGAATACGCCAATGCCGCCACCACTGCGAAGACAAACAGCACCGAGAATAATTCTGTGTAATAGCCTTCCAAGTCGCAAACTCTACCCCCTCAACTCATCCTCTAAACAGACGAATTAACAACCAACAATCCCACTTTCCTTGACTTTGCAGCCGGTTTGCCCGATACACTCGCCGCCTCATGGGCAAGGATAATTCATTGATGGATGCCATTGTGTCGTTGTGCAAACGGCGCGGGTTTGTGTTTCAATCCTCCGAAATTTACGGCGGACTGCGCGGGCTGTGGGATTACGGCCCGCTGGGCGTGGAGCTGAAGCGCAACATCAAGGAGGCGTGGTGGCGCGATATGATTACCACCCACGACGAACTGGCCCAGCCGGAGGGCGCGCCCAGCTCGTTCCAGATGGTGGGCATCGAGTCGAGCATCATCATGCATCCGCGTGTTTGGAAGACGTCGGGGCATTACGATTTGTTTGCGGACCAAATGGTGGATTGCCGCACGTGCAAGAGCCGTTTTCGCGCCGATCACGTGGCCACGAGCGAGTGTCCGCAAAAGCCCAGCAAATGCCCGGGCGACCACGAGGCGTGCGACCTCACCGAGCCGCGCGATTTCAACTTGATGTTCGAGACCTACATGGGCGCCCTGCGCGATGAGGAAAACAAGGCGTTCCTGCGGCCGGAGACGGCGCAGGGGATGTTCGTGAATTTCAAGAACGTGATGGACAGCAATCGCGTGAAGATCCCCTTCGGCATCGCGCAGCAGGGCAAGAGTTTCCGCAACGAGATCACCCCGCGCAACTTCACCTTCCGCACGCGGGAATTTGAGCAAATGGAGATGGAATTTTTCTGTCACCCGGATGAATCGCCCAAGTGGTACACCTACTGGCGCGACCGACGGTTCAAGTGGTACACAGACCTCGGCATCGACCCCGCCAAACTGATTCTACGCGACCACGATGCCGATGAGCTTTCGCACTACTCCGTCGGCACGGCCGATGTTGAGTACGCGTTTCCGTTTTGCGAGGAGGGCGAGTTTGGCGAGCTGGAGGGCATCGCCCACCGCGGCGATTTCGATCTGCGCTCGCACATGGAAGGCAAGCTCGTGCGTGAAGGCGATCAGCTGGTTGTCGAAAAGGACGCCGACGGCAATCCCAAGTACCCCGGCAGCGGCAAGGACATGACCATCCTCAACGAGGAAACCAAGGAACGTTTCGTGCCGCACGTCATCGAGCCGGCCGCCGGTGCGGATCGCACCGTACTCGCCTTCATCTGCAACGCGTACAACGAGGAAACGATCACCAACGAAAAGGGCAAGGAAGAGACGCGCATCGTGATGAAATTCCACCCGCGCATCGCACCATTCAAAGTGGGCGTTTTCCCGCTGTTAAAAAACAAACCCGAACTCGTCGCC
>CAZJRV010000118.1:0-9048 GCA_964548235.1 uncultured Verrucomicrobiota bacterium | reverse complement strand
CGCGCCATCGCCCCGCAACACCGCGTGGCCATTGAGTACTTCATCAATCAAGCGGTGAAAACGGAGAAAGACGGCACGCAATATTTCCTGCGACTGCCGCGGATGAATCAGGCCCAAGTCGCCATCGCGATGAACCGCTTTGGTAAGTTCCAGAAAAAAGCAAACTACAACGGCCTCGCCAAGCTCATCATCAAATCCATTAAGGAACGCTCCGTCACTAACGAGGAAATGGGCCTCTTCTGGCGCGACCTGGAGCACAGCTATTGGTGGTTCCGCGCGCCCATCGAGACGCAAGCGATGATGATCGAGGCTTTCCACGAAGTGACGCAAGACTTCGAAGCACTTGAGGAAGCCAAGGTTTGGTTGCTCAAACAAAAGCAAACGCAGGACTGGAAGACCACCAAGGCCACCGCGGACGCGTGCTACGCGCTGCTGTTGCAGGGCGCTAATCCGCTGGCCAGCGATGCGCTCGTGGAAGTCACCGTGGGCGACCACAAGATTGAGCCCAAGAACGTCGAGGCCGGCACCGGCTTTTACGAGCACCGATTCATCGGAAGCGATGTGAAATCCAGCTATGGCAAAATCAAAGTCACCAAGCACGATGAAGGCGTCGCGTGGGGCAGCGTGCACTGGCAATACATGGAAGACATTTCCAAGGTCACACCGCACGAAGGCACCCCGCTGAAGCTCACCAAACAGCTCTTCACCAAAGTGAACACGTCCAAAGGCCCGCAACTCAAACCCATCAGCGGCGGCCTCAAGACCGGTGACGAACTGGTTGTGCGCCTCGTGCTTCGCACCGATCGTGATATGGAATACATCCACATGAAAGACCAACGCGGCAGTGGCACCGAGCCGACCAACGTGCTCAGCAAGTACAAGTATCAGGACGGCCTCGGGTATTATCATATGACCCGCGACACCGCCTCGCACTTCTACATCGATTACCTGCCCAAGGGCGTTTACGTCTTCGAGTACACCGTCCGCGTCCAGCACAAGGGCCAATACCAAAGCGGCATGGCCAGCATCCAATGCCTGTACGCGCCTGAGTTCAACAGCCACTCCGCCAGCCACAAACTGTCGGTGAACTAGAAGAACAGAAATAAAAGAAAATCAAACCAAAGGCCGGGAGCAATCCCGGCCTTTTTTATTTAACGCTCCACCGCGCGCAACTCTTCCAATTCCGCCAGCGGGATGCTTACTTTGCCAACGGTGGGATCATCCACCTCCACGCTGCCCTTCGCCAGTTGGAAACGGCGCGCAAAAAACAGTGACCCATCTTCAAGGCGAACTTCAAATTTTGCACTGCGCACCGGCTTGCCGGCAATCTTTCCAAGCGTCAATGCGATCACCTCGCCGCGCCCGTACACTTTAATCCCAAAGAGCACGGAATTGATCGTCAGCCAATCGGTCTTGATCTCCTGCAGTTCGCCTTCAATAAAATCCCCGTTGCGCAAAAGCACGCCCTTGCGGTTGCCGGCCAGCCTCGTGCGAAAGCGTTCCGGCACTGGTGCGAGCACTATCCGCGCAACGTTTACAGTGGATATGCGCTCAGGGAAACTTCCTTCCTCGAATCGCACTGCTGAATCGTTTGCGGTGCTTACCTTGGCCGCCACACGCGATCCTCCCCATGAGAAGACCCCCAGCATTTGGGATTCATCCACCTCATTGCCGCCCAAGGGCTCGGGTATGGGCGGTTGGAAAAAAGGATGAAATTGCTGGCCGCCGAACACGTGTTCTTTCATGGATTTACTTACCCAAGTGGCCTTGATCCTGCCGCCGCCGGTTCGATGCACTGATTCCAGCCGCACGTTGTATCGTTTGCCACGCTCCAGCGGCGCGGTGCCAGAAAAAGTTCGCAGCGTTTGATTGGAGGCCTGATCGATCACCAGTCGCCCGCCAATCCATAGGCGGATCCCCTCGTCGGTCTCCGCCTTGAAAGTGTATTCCTCAGTGTGGGTGGCCTCCAGTTGCCCTGTCCATCGCACGCTGAAATTTTTATCGACAAACGCCTTGGGTGGCTTCACGGCGGCAAAATCCAGTTTCAAGTCAATCGCCAGCACCGCGTCTCCATAAAAAAACCGGTTCTGATAATACGAACCCAAAAAACCGTGTTGTCCTTTGATCCCGCGCGGTGCACGCTCAACCGGCACGGAGGGGTAAAATTGTTTCGAAGGGATGGGCCCAGCTTGAAACCCAGGCCCCTGCCAGTGAATGCGCGCGCTGGCTTCGCCGTAGTTGTCGAAAAATTCAAACACAAACGGAACCCGTTTGCCGCCCTGCAGTGTCACCTTGCCGCGTTCGCGGAATCCCGCCAGCGCCTCCATCCGCCCCATCTCCAGCATACCGACCTTCAACTTGCCGCCGTCATTGGCCAGCAACGTAAAGGTGTATTCGCCCGTCACAGGCGCCTCCAGTTCGCCGGTCCAGCGCACCGAAAAATAATCACGCGGCAAGTCAAACACCGGCTGCTTAGATCTCCATTGGTGGTCGATAGTCTCGTCCAGGCGATAGATCACGCGCCCCTTGAAATTCGGCCGGTCATGATACGCCGCCAGCAGGCCGCGCCCCTTCCCCGCCATCGGCGCGCCCTGCGCGAGTTGATTCGGATTGAGCGGCGGATCAAACGTGGCCGTCTCCACGTCCGCCAGCGCGATGAGCTTGCGCGGCCCCTTCGCCGGCCCAACGCTCAGGTGCTCCGCGTCGGCGAATTGCACGAGGCCGGTAAAGCCTTGCCCGTCCTTGGTGGTCACCGTACCGGCCATTACAGAACAGGCAACCAACCCCAGCAATGCGACGGCCATGCGTTGATTGTTAAATTTCATTTTCAGTTTAAATTGCACCAATCGGTTCCCGGGAGGGCGAAGCCCCTGCTGAGCCATGGCGTGCGGATCAAGCGTCGAAAGAAATAGACTGCTGCGTCATCCTTCGGCTCAGCGGGAGCTTCGCCCTCCCGTTATGCCAATCGGCAAGGAAGAGCCATTTACTTCTTCAAACCGCTCTCAATCATTTTTTTGAAATCGGCCTTGGCCGCTTCCACCGTGGCCTTGGGGCCGGTCATTTTCACGAAAATATAACCGGGCTCCGTCCCCAAAACGGCAGCGGCCATTCCATAATTTTCCTTTGGCACTTTGGCTCCTCCAAATGGTGGGCCGCTCATGAATGTGCCTTCGGCAAACAAAAACACGACCGGCGTGGAGCCAAATTTTGCGTTCTCCGTCTTGACCAACGGCTTTGGGTTTGGCGCAAATTGCCCCACCCACCGCTGCAAATTCGCCTGGGCGCCGCCCGATTGCCCGGGCCCGAAGTAAAAGAAAACACATTCCGCCGCATCCGCCTTTTCCTTGCCCGGCACGGCGAATTGCGCCGCGCGCATGCGGCTGGCCGTGGGGGTGCTTTTCCACTTGGCGGGCGCTGTGAATGTCTGCGCGCTCACCTTGATCACCGCCGGTTTGGGTACAACCCCGGCCAATCCATTGAAGCCCGCCAACAACGGCGCGGCCAGAACCACTCGAATCAGGAATTTCACGATGCCCCATTCGTAACCGATGACGCCCCGTACGTCAACGTGCAGGTTACATATATCCACTCTCCACCTTGGCGGCGACATCGCGATAGCCAATATCCACCTCGTAGATGCTCTTGAACTGCTCCATCGCCTCGGCCATCTTTCCGACCTCCTCGTAGACGCAGCCAAGGTGGTAGACCATCTCCTTTTTCTGGTCATCCATCGCCGATTTTTCCTGCAGCCCCTTCTCGAACATGCTCACGGCCATGTCGTGCATGCCGCGCTGCAAAAAACATTGGCCGAGATAGCTCAGGGAGCGCAAGCGGTGGCCCGGGTTGTTTTGGGAGCGTTGAAAGGCGTGGATCGCATTTTCAATTTCACCGGCGCGGAACAGCCATTCCCCCAGCTCAAACCGGAACTCAAGCATCGTGGGGTAGCGATCAGCGCGTTCCTGACAGTTTTCCAGCATGAACGCATTTCGTTCTTCAGTCAGCCGCGCGTGCTCGGCGGCTTCATTCGGGTCATCCGGATTCAGACCGTTTAAATCTAAGTCGAACCGTGCCTCGTGTGCCTCGGCAATGGCCTTGTCGATGGCCGAGTCGCCCACCGGGTTGTTTTCCTGCACCCACTCAAAATATTCAAACGCCCGCTCAAAATCGTTTCGCTCCACATAAAGCCGCGCGATATCTACGGCTAATTTATAATTTTCGCTTTCTTCTTGCAGCTGTTCTTCCATGAAATATATTTTTTCATCCAATACATCCTCGGAGGTGAAATCACCTGTGGTCGGCCCATCGTCCTCCTCGTCCGTTTCGCCATGGCCCTCCATCATTTGTTCGTAGCCCCCGCGGTAAATTGTCGCCTTGGCTGCCGTGTCCTTGTAGGCCTGTTGCAGAAAAATATCATTGGGATTCATTTTCGCCAACCGCGCCATCACCGCTTCCGCCTGCTCGTAATCCCCCAGTTTTTCCAGGGCGTCTGCCAGTTCCCGCGTCAACTCATTGTCCTTGGGGTTCACCCGCTTGAGTAATTGCAGGGAGGAGAGAAGCGTTTGCGGATAGTCCAACTGCTTCGCCGCGTCCACGATGACCCGGTGCGCCGACGAATTCTCCGGATCCGCGCACAGGATCTTCTCCGCGTGCGCCAGCGCGCCAAAATTGTTCTTTTTGCTGGTGGCCAGTTTTGCCTGTGCGAGATGATGTGCCGTCGTTGCGGCGGCCGCCATCTTGGCTAGGCGGCCCGCGTTCTCATGCTTTTTCATCTGTGCCGCCCGCAGCGCCATCCGGCATTCGAAAAACGAGGGGTCCTGCTCCAGCGCCATGCACAGCAGCTCCATTGCATAATCGTAATTCTTCTTCTCGACGCAGTCATAGCCCTTTTCCCAGAGCTGACGCGCCTCCCCACCCACCGCTGTATGATCCCTTTCAGGCATGAATTACAAATGAAACACCTTTCGTAACGGCAGCCTATGACAATTGCACCGGCAAATCAATCCCGCACTGTCATCGGGTGTGCCGCAGAATCCCCTTGCCAACGCTCGGCCGAAAGGCAATATATCCGCCCCCGTGCGCGAGTGGCGGAATTGGTAGACGCGCTACCTTGAGGTGGTAGTCCTTTCGGGGGTGGAGGTTCGAGTCCTCTCTCGCGCACCACTTTTCAGTGGAGCAAAGGCAGATCGTGCGGTTGCACAATCAACTCCGCGTCCAAATTCAGGAAATCATCCAGCCGTTCATGCGCCTCCGCGTTGTCAATTTTGCAGGCCATCAGCCAGAAATCTGCATAGTGGTTGCCCTCACTCTCCACGAGCCCTGCGTAAAGAGCGGCGATTTCAGGTTCAGTTTCCTTGAGTTCGCTTGAGAGGATCTGGAATTTTTCGCAACTGCGGCCCTCAATCAATGACGCCGCTATTAGGTGGTCGATCACCTGTTCGCGCCGCCCTTTGCGGATGAAACGCATCAGGCCGCCGATCCACGGGCTAGCGTGTGGCAAACCAAAAGTCACGCCGCGCCCTTCCAGCACATCCAGCAATAGGTTGAAATGCTCCAGCTCCTCCTGCGCAATGGCATTGAGTTCGCGCGCACGCCCGGCAAGCTCGGGGTATTTCATCAGGTTCAACGCACTGGCCGCCGCCTTGCGCTCGAGATGGCAATGGTCCACCAGCACGGCATCCAGGTTCGCCAGCACTTTGGGCAGCCACTCGTTCGGGATCTTTGCGCGCCACAAATGCATGGCGGCAAGGTAGTGGAGCTGGTGGAGGCAGGTCGAGTTTTGAGTGTGACCGGCCCTCGACTTTTCCGATGATTGCGTTTAAATTGAGCCAGCATGAACGCCACATCACGCCGCACTTTTCTCCAATCCTCAATGGCCGCGGGCGCTCTGGGCAGCCTGCCGTTGATTGGCCAGCAAATCAAAAAGCCGGAATATCAAGGACCAAACTTAATTCTCATCCGCTACGGCGGAGGCGCGCGCCGGCGCGAGAGCATTGACCCGCAACACACCTACTCGCCTTTCCTCGCCCACACACTGAGCAAGCGCGGCGTGGTGTTCAAGAATATGGTCATCGACCAGGGCGGCCGCAGCCGACGGTTAAACGGCAAAATGGTGGACACCAGCCACGGTCAGGGCACCATTTATATCATGACCGGCAGCTATAAAAAACTCGCCAACGCTGGCGGCGACGGACTGGATGAACGTTTTGTGCCGCCGGTGCCCACAATCTTTGAGCGCTTCCGCAACACCTATTCCGTGCCTGAGGAACAGACGCTGATCATCAACAGCGAGGACCGCAAGCAGGAGGAGTTTCTCACGTACAGTTCCGCGCGCTCGAATCACCAGCGCTTTGGTTTTGATGATCGCTGCCAGATTTTGAGCCTCTACCGCTTCAAGCGCTTCCTGTTTCCCAAGCTGCTGGAAAAGGGCAAGCGCGATGGCAAGACACTGACCACCGGCCAACGCAAGCAGATTTCGAATGAGCTTAAGCAACTCACCTCTATTGACCAGCGCCGCAAGGATGTGGCAAACCCCAAGCTCATTGGATTTTGGGAAAACTGGCGCAAACACTATGGCGAAAGCGGGTTCAAAAACCCGCGCGGTGACCGCCTGCTCACCGAGCTGTCGCTGCGTGCCATGTCACAGCTGCGGCCGCGGATGATGATGGTCAATTATACCGACTGCGACTATGTGCATTGGGGGATTCGCAGCCATTATTACAACGCGCTGGGCATTATGGATCAGGGCATCAAGCAAATCGTACAGGCAGCTGAGGCGGATCCGTTTTATCGCGACAACACCCTGTTCGTCATTGTGCCTGATTGCGGGCGTGACAATAACCTGCTGGCGGACATCCCCTTTCAGCATCATTTCAACACCAAATCATCACACCAAATTTTTGCGACACTCTTTGGCAAAGGCGTGCCGCGCGGTTTCGTTTATGATAAAGAATGCGACCAAATTCAGGTGGCCAGCACGATTGCGAAGCTCATGAATTTTCCAGCCATCACCGCAGGCGAAAAACAAAAGCTGAACACCAACGGCATTGAGACCCAACTTTTGGAGGCCGCCATCGCATAAGCATGGATCTGCCGCCTGTCATTACCCAGCCCACCACCGAACCAACACCCGCCCCCAAACCGGGATTAAGCGCGGGGCGCTGGTGTTGGCGCGTATTTCTTTTCCCCGTCAAACTGCTTATCGGTGCAACCTTTTGCCAGGGGATGTTTGCCAGCGTGATGGTGCTGGGCTGGACACATCGCATCTCCCAGCGCATCGCCTTCAAGCATTGGTGGAAACGCAGCCAACACCGTGAACAAGGCGGCACATTCCGCGAATTCCTGAACGAAGAGGACGCCACCGCCGGCCATTCCTTTTGGCCGAACTGGTTTGTGGAACAAGATTTCCTGTCGCTCTTCCAGTCACGCCCCGCCGGCGAGGGCGGACAACAGGCGTGGGACATCTTTCGCGGCATCACCGCCTCGTTGCGCCGCAACCTCGTGCTGGGCATCCAGGGCGCGTTCAACGTCTTCCTGCTCACGCTGCCGGCCGGGTTGATGTGGTGGTTCGGCTGGGACTACGGCTGGAATCTTTCCTTCTTCAAGGGGTACGAGCAATTCTCCGTGGGAGTCAGCATCTTCGCCATCGGCAGCCTTTTGTTTGTGGGTGTCATGTTTTACTTGCCCCTCGCCCAAGCCCGCCAATCGGTTACGGGCGACTGGCGTGCATTTTGGAACGTGGACCTCGTCATCCGCATACTGCGCAGCCAATGGATTTGGGTGCTGATGCTCTCCGGCTTTCTGGCATTGCTGTGCTTGCCTGTGCTTGGCCTCCAGCTCACGTTGCCAAACTTATCGGAATCACAAAACATCGAAACCGTCGAGCAAGCTAAACAATTCGTGACCAATTATTCCTACTACTGCGCATTGTTTGTATTGCCCGCCTTTGTGATTACACGCGTGCTCGCGGCAAAAATTTATGCACACGGCCTGCTGCGCGGCGTGCAGGAGGGCAAGATTGAATTGACCGAGCTCGCCCCCCCGGAACATGCCGTGCTTGAGCGCCTCAACCTTCATCGCAGCAAACCCCCGGTGCTGCAACATTGGTTTTGGAAAATTGCCGGATGGCTCGGCTCTCGCATTGGGCAGTTCTTTTCCGCCGCCATTCTATTTTGGGTTTGGCTGGCTCTGGTGGCTGCAATCGTGTTCACCCAATTCCTCAGCTATCACGAGGCAGGACGGGGCTGGTGGAACCAGCAACTCATTCAATTACCGTGGTTTCAATACATGCCCACCCACATCCAGCCTGTGGGTGAAGAAGTTTCCTCCGCCCTCTTCCTCGCCCTCCTTGTCATGACGCTGCGGTACCTATACCAATTTATCCATGAAACCATCCGGCGCCGACAACTGCCGGACTAATCCAGCCGACCAAGCAGGCGGTCCAGCAAATCGTTGGTCTGGTGGATCAATGCCTCGGGATAGTGCGCATAGGGATGAAAATACTCGAACGTCAGGTAGCTCTCATAGCCGACCTTGGCAAAGGCATTCATCACCGCTGGCCTGTTGGTGGTGCCATCGAGCAACGGGCGGAAGGACTCCAGTGAGTGGTCAGTGCCGCTCTTGCTGAACTCCTTCAGATGCACGTTGCGGATGCGTTTGCCGAGGATGGGGATCCAATGCTCGGGGAATTGGAAGATCATGATGTTGCCCGTGTCGAAATGTACGTGGACGTGGTCACTGTCGAAGCTGTCCACAAAGGCGTTCATTTCCATCGGACTCATCAGGTAGCCGTTGAAGAAAATGTTCTCGATGTTTAAGTGCACACCTAGTTTTTCCGCCTTGGGCAATAGTCTTCCAATCGCCTCACGCGCGCGGCGGTCGCATACGTCATTGGGGGTGGGATCGTGGTCCTCGCGCCATGGCATATGCACCGCACCCGGAACCACGAGCAAGTTCTCCGTGCCCAGTTGATGCGCCGCCTCAGTCATTTTCCCCGCCAGTTCCATTCCGCGCGCGCGTTCCTTGGGGTCGTTGCTCGTGAGCGGGTACGGC
>CAZJRV010000117.1:0-9065 GCA_964548235.1 uncultured Verrucomicrobiota bacterium | reverse complement strand
TCACGCCAAATTTTTTCTCAAAATAATTCAAACTCACGGAGCCCAACTTGAGCTGCAAAATAAATTCACGAATCAATCGCTCGTCATCGCTCGGCGTCAACGCGCGGTGGACGGGCAGTTCGCCGGCATTCACGCGCTCCACGTACGGATCAAAGTCGTGATGGTTTTGATAATGCACACCGCCGATGTGGCCGAAGGACGCGACGCCCAGCGAAAGCAAATCCGCCCCGGCCCAGAGTTGGTCGCGGTACTCGAAGGTGGTCTTCGCCTTGTCCTTCACCGCCGTGTACGCGCTGCCGATGGTGTAGCCGGCGGCTTCCAGCTCGGCGAAGGCGTAATCGGTCCAGCGGCGTTTGGTTTCCCAATCGGCCACTGGCGCGGTGAGTTTGCCGTCCTCCTGCATGCGTTTGTAAATGGTGGTGTTGTACGGCACTTCCATCTGATAAACCGTCACGCTGTCGGGCGCCATCTCGATGGTTTTGGCCACGCACGCCTTCCAGTTCCCCTCCGTCTCATCAAGCATCCCCGCGATGAGGTCGATGTTGATTTGCGGAAATCCCACCTCGCGCGCGAAATTATAGGCGCGGTCAATCTCGCCGCCGCGATGGGCGCGTCCGTTGATTTCCAAAATGTGGTCGTCAAAATTTTCCACGCCGAGGCTCAACCGCGTGACGCCCACCTCGCGAATAATTTTCAGCTTCGCATCCGTCAGCGTCCCCGGCTCGCACTCGAAGGTCACCTCCTCAACGGCATCCCACGGCAGCAGCGCCTTCATCCCATCGGTGGGATACCGCAGTTGTTTGGTGGAAAGATAACTGGGCGTGCCACCGCCGAAATAAACAAAGCGCGGCGAACGCCCGCCGATGAACGGCTTGCGCGCATAAATCTCCAACTCCGCCAAAGTAGCATCAAGATAACTCTTAATCGCCGCCGAATCCTTGTCCGTGTACACCCGAAAATAGCAAAAATGACAACGTTTCCGGCAAAACGGAATGTGCAAATACAACCCCAACGGCGTGCCCTCATCCGGCCCGCGCTCCATTGCCTCCATCACCTCCGGCACCGCCTCCGTTTGCCAAAAAGAAAACGGCGGGTAATTCGACACAAAATAATTCCCCACCGTCGTCTGCGTTTCCAGCTTCGGCTTGGGCGCGGGTTCGGTGGATGCGGTGCTCATTTCTTTTTTGCGCCGAGGCAGTACACCGTGCCGTCCTCGCTGCCGATGATTATTCTTCCGTCCACCACCGCCGGCGAAGCCGTGATGCTGTCGTCTGTTTCAAAACTCGAAAGCAATTTGCCGTCCTTCAGCCGCACGATGTAAAGCCGCCCGTCATTCGATCCCACAATCACTTTGCCGCCGCACACCACTGGCGAACTGTTCACCTGTCCGCGCGTGCTAAACGTCCACACCACTTTGCCATTATCACGCCGCACGCAATGGAGGCGCTTGTCCTGTCCGCCGAAAATCACGCGATCCTTTGTCAAAGCCGGTGAGGCTTCGTATGAAAACAATCGGTCTTTGTAAGTCCACACCACTTTGTCCGTTTTCAAGTCGATGCAGAGAAATTCGTTGCCACTGTGCCCCACGAACGCGCGCGCCGCATCGGCGGCTACGCTGCCGGCCACGTAGGATTGCACGTCGACGGCCTTTTGCCGTTTGCCCTTTGCGATGTCGATGAGATGCAGCAAGCCATCGCAGCCGCCAAACATTGTGCGCCCGTCACTCAATGCCGGCGAGCCGTTGATGGGTTGATCGCAGCCATACTCCCAGATTTTTTTTCCATCCTTGGCGTTCAGGCAATAGAGAAATCCATCGTGGCTGCCCACCAGCAAATGCTTGTCTTTGCCATTGGGCGCGAGGGTCCAGTTTGCGCTGCCGGCGATGAGGTCGTTCGCCTCAAACTTCCACACCTCCTCGCCCGTCTTGGCGTCCAACGCAAAAAAAACGCCGAAGCCGTTTCCAAAATAAACGCGCCCATCCAAAAACAACGCCGCCGCCTCGATGGGATCTTTGCTGTCAAACTCCCAAATCTTTTTTCCATCGGCCAAATCTAGCGCAAAAAACATCCCGTCATCGTTGCCAAAATAAACGCGGCCATCGCCCACCACCGTCGAGGCTTTCACCGGCGCCTTTGTTTCGAACTTCCACTGCACCGTCGGCTTATCCGGCACCGCCCCCGCCGCCACGCCAGTCAGCCCGCGATTGCCGCGAAAGATCGGCCAATCCGCCCCGCTCAACATCGGCGCGAGCAGAATGATCAAGGTGAGAATCCAGTGTTTCATAGTGGAATCATATCGGGAAACGTCCTTCAATGGACGTGACCCGCTCCATCCGCTTTCAGAAAACATCCCCCAAAACCAGTGGAAAAGCAACGTAAAAATGTACGTGAACGTATGGTTTCTGCCTGGAGGGCGAAGCTTCTGCTGAGCCGAAGGGGGGGGTAGCGGTCTTTGGTTTTAGGGGGGGGTGCCGTCCGCCCCGGCTCCGCTGAAGCTTCGCCCTCCCGTCCCCCGCAATTATTTTTTCAATATGAACATTCTTGCTGCACTGATAATTTATTATTAAAATAAATTTTATGAATCCGCGCGAAGCGTTGTTGGCGCTTAATCTATTGCCGGAGGTGGGGCCGGTGGGGGTGCGGCGGTTGTTGGAACAGTTTGGCGATGCGCCCGCCGTGCTGGCGGCGCCCGAGCGGGCGTTGATGGAAGTGGATCGCATCGGGCCGAAAGTGGCGGGGCTCATCACGCGTTGGGAAAATCATGTGGATCTCGTGGGCGAGTTGAAACGCATCCGCGATTTCGGCTGCACGCTGCTCACGCAAGAGGATGAAATGTATCCGCCGCTGTTACGCGAAATTTATGATCCGCCGTTGGTGCTTTACGTGCGCGGCAAGTTGGAGGAACGCGACCGCCACGCCATTGCGATGGTGGGCACGCGGCAATCGACATTATACGGGCGCGAAGCGTGCGGTCGGTTATCGGGCCAACTTGCTGCCAGTGGCATCACCGTGGTCAGCGGCGGCGCGCGCGGCATCGATACCGCCGCGCACGAAGCCGCCCTGCGCGCGGGCGGCCGCACCATCGCGGTGCTCGGCACGGGAATGGACATCGTTTACCCCGCCGAAAATATCGAACTCTTCAAACGCATCGCCGAAAGCGGCGCGGTCATCACACAGTTCCCCTTTGGCCGGCGCGGTGACAAGCAGAGTTTTCCCATCCGCAACCGCATCGTCGCGGGGATGACGCAGGGCACGGTGGTGGTCGAGGCCAATCGCGCCAGTGGCGCGCTCATTACCGCCAACCTCGCCGCCGAATATGGTCGCACGGTTTACGCCGTGCCCGGGCGCATCGACTCGCCGCGCAGCGCCGGTTGTCATGGGTTGATAAAAGACGGCGCGCAACTCTGTGAATCCGCCGAGGACGTGCTCGCTGAATTTGCCAACTTTAATTACAGCTTCGATGAGCTGCCGCTGCCCGCGCTCACGCCCGCCGAGCAGACTATTTACAACGTGCTCACCCACGAGGAAATGCAGCAGGACGCCATCATCCGCCGCAGCGAGTTGCCGCCCGCCCAGGTCTCTGTGGCCCTTTTGCAGCTCGAGATGAAAAAACTAATTCAACAACACCCCGGCCGTCTCTTTACCCGTGCACGCTAAGGAACCGGGCAGGATGCTCAAGATTATATTCTGAAAAAGGGTTCAATGGAGCCAGAAATACTTTCACGTTTACGGTCCGCAGATGATTGAAAAATAAAGCAAAGTCGCCGCCTGTACCAAGTGCCACCGCGCATCGACCCGTACGGATTTGCGCTCGAGTGATACGACCCCATCGGTCACCGCCATGGACGCGAAAACCAAATTGATCGACGGAAAAGCCATTGAGGGCCTCGCCGGCCTGCGGAATTATCTGGCCAACGACCGCCGCGAAGCCTTCGCTCGGCAGTTCAACATAAAGCTGCTCGGCTACGCCCTCGGCCGTGAAGTGAGCCTTTCCGATAATCCATTTCCGAAAACCATTCAGGCCCGGCTTGCGAATGAAATCTACCGCTTCAGCGTGGCGGTGGAAATGTTCGTGACCTGCGAGCAGTTCCGAAGTATACGAACGGTGTCCGCGGAATAGAAAATTGCCATGAAACAACCCCCTCCCAGAACCGAAGAGCGTGTTGCGAAAATGATGTTTGCATCCATCTATCCGCTGTACGTGGCGAAGGTGGAAAAGAAGGGCCGCACCAAGAAGGAGCTGCACGAGGTCATTGAGTGGCTGACGGGTTACGATGAGAAAAAGTTGAAATCGCTGATTACCGATGAAGTGACTTTTGAGGCGTTTTTCAAGCGGTGCAAGCTGCACCCGAACGCGCACCTCATCAAGGGGGTTGTTTGTGGTTATCGGGTTGAGGAATTGGAAAATCCGTTGATTCAGCAGTGCAAATATCTGGACAAGCTGATCGACGAGTTGGCCAAGGGAAGGAAGATTGAAAAAATACTGCGTGTCGATGAATAGCACGGTAATGGCGGGGCGGACTTGCGAGTCCGCGGCCTCTACAACAAGGAGGCGCTGAAGGGGAGCATTCATTCTTCGCAGACGGGAAATCTGCTCTCGGGCGCGCCGCGCTAGACAGCACGATGCTGATGCTCTGCTCCAGCATGCTCACCAGCCATCACAACGACAGCCAGCTGCCTGTCGTGATGCTCGGCGGCGCCGTTGGAGGAGATCTACGACTGGATTTCGTTTGCCCAAATCTGTTCGCGCCCCTACCCTTGGCGTATGAACCGACGATCTTTTATTCAATCCGCCGGGGCCGCTGCTGCGGTGGCCGCCACTTCCACAATTTCAGCCGCTGACAAGAAACGCGAGCGGGCGAATCAGGGACTGATTTTCAAGTCCACCAAGTTTGGCGGCCGGCCCAATTTGAAACGGATGCAGTCCCTCAAGGATTTGGGCTTTGATGGTATTGAGGGGAGCGCGCCGGGGATGGATGTCGCCGGGCTGCGCAAGGCCTGTGCGGAGGTGGAACTGCCAATGCACGGGGTGGTTTACAACAAGCATTGGCAGAAGCGGCTGAGCTCGCCAGACAAGGCGACCCGCGATGAGGGGCGCACGGGGCTGGAGGCGGCGATTCGCGAGTCGAAGGCGGTAGGGGGTTCGTCGGTGCTGTTGGTTCCCGGCGCGGTGAAGGGGAAAAACGAAACGCACGAGCAGGTTTGGGAACGGTCCATCACCGAGATTCGCAAGGTGATTCCATTGGCCAGCAAGCTCGGGATTCACGTACTCATCGAAACGGTTTGGAATGGCTTCTGTTACAAGCCGGAGCAGTTCCGGGACTATTTAGATGAAATTAACAATCCATGGGTGCAGGCGTATTACGACATCGGCAATATGCAAAAGTTTGCGCCGAGCCACGAGTGGATACGCATTCTCGGCGATCGCAACGTGAAGCTGGACGTGAAGGATTGGGGCAAGAAGAACGGCTTCTGCCCACTCGGCCAGGGCGATGTGGAGTGGGACAAGGTCCGCGCCGAGCTGAAGAAAATCGGCTTCTCCGGCTGGGTCACGCGCGAGGGCAGTGACGGTGGCGACGATAAGACCGCGGCGCTGATGGACGAATTGCTGGATCTCTAGGCGGAATTTTCCAGCACGATCTTGAATTCCAAGCCGGTCGGCTTGCGGTTGCGGCAGGTGACCGTGCCGTTGCAGGCTTCCACACAGGTTTTCACGATAGCCAAGCCAAGGCCCGCGCCGCCGGTGGCTCGGTTGCGAGCCAATTCCGGCCGGTAGAAGGGATCAAAAATTTTTGGCAAACTTTCTTCCGGCAAGCCCGGTCCGCAATCGGTGATGGTGAGCTTTACCGATTTGTCTTCAGTCCTCGCGGTCACGTTGATGGGGCCGTCGTCGCCGGCGTATTGAATGGCGTTGCGAAGGAGATTGCCGAGCGCGAGTGACAAGCGCTGAGAGTTGGCATTGACTGAAATCTCCCGGTTGACGGACAATTTCATCGACGTTTTATCGGTGCCTTCCCTTTCCATCACCCGATCGATGGTCTCGCGCAGGTTTACCGGCTCCAATTCGATGTTTCTGGGTTTCACGCCTTCCTGCGAAAAAAGCAGCAGCTCGTTGACCAGCTCGGACATATGTTCCACTTCGTTTTGAACATCCTGCACATATTTTTTTTGCTGATCATCCGCGCGTTGGTCAAGGATGCCCAGCGCGGCCTGAACGCGTGCGATGGGAGAGCACAGTTCATGAGAAATATCGCCGAGGAACCGCCGCTGGCCCTTCACGAATCCATCCAGCCGATCGGCCATGTGGTCGACCGCCTGCCCCACGCGGCCGATTTCATCGGAACGCCCGGTTGCCACGCGTGTGTCAAACTTGCCCTCGGCAAGTTGCTCGGTGGCGGCAGTAATCTCGGCGATTGGCCGGGTGATATTGCGCACCATCGGCAGCCAGAAAAGCACTGAAAGAACAACGGCAACGAGGAGGACATTCACCCATCGCAATGGATCAGAAAATAGGCCGGCGCCCCCCATTGTGTCGGATACCGCTACCAGCGTGGCAAAGTACTGGGCCTGATTCCGGCCTTGCTGAACCCGGCGCAGGCCGAGGAGATTTTCGCTGGGGAGTTCCTCGCTGCCTTCGGCCTGGACCACCACGGGAATATCCACTCCCGCCCAGTACCGCGCCTTGGGCTTATCTGTTTTCACCATGAAAACCGTTGAGGGAGGATTGGGAGGGCGGTTTGGCGGAGAACTACCGCCATTCTGCGCCGGTCTGGAACCAGTTTCACCCCCTCGTCCGCCGCGATCGGGCGGATCCGCGTTGCTGCGTTGTCGCAACCATGATTCCAACTCGGGTTTGCTCAGCTGTTGATCCTTGTTCGTGTCGGCCTCCGCCATGATTTCGGTGATTTGTTCGGGTCGGAATGGGTTTCGGCGGCGGTTAAAAGCAAAACCGCCGCGAGCTCCGCGTTGCACGATCTCCGCATATTTATTTTGCTGCTCCTCATTGAGCAACTCATCCATTTTTTCCCGGTAGTCCCGCATGATTTCAGTGAGTATTTCTCGCGACTTGGCGATGCGTTCCTCCCATGGCAATTCCCGCAGGACGGAGTTGGTCCGCATACTGCGAAATGCCTGATCGCGTTCGAGACGGGCGGTGGAGTATTTTTCACGTTGTTGCTCATTCAACTGGAGTTGTTCGGCCAAGGTTTGCGGCCGCTCCCTCGGCGGCCTTGGGCGGGGGAGGTTTGCGATTTTTTCCAGAATCTCATCAGGCATCTTCAGGGAGTCATCCACCAACGACTGGCCGTCGATTCCCACCAAATGAAAATCCACTTTGTAAATTTCTGAAAACTTGCTCAGTTCATTCGGCCAGTCCTCACGCAGGCGGTTAGTGAGTCCGCCGGAAATCACCTGGGCCACTTGCCGCACCCGTTGCTCAGACGGGCCAACGAAAGGCGAGCCGGGTCCGATTTGGAATTCGTAAACCGCCCAGATCATTGCGCCAATGAGCAGCAGGTTCAAAAAGAACCACGCGAGGATTTTGGTGAACAGTTTGCCGCGGATGTTCATAGAAAAATCATTGCTTGATCATCATGTATCCGACCGAGCGGACAGTTTGGATATAGGTTGGTGCCTTGGGGTCATCCCCGAGCTTTTGGCGCAGGGCGCTGATGTGGACGTCGATGGAGCGGTCAAACACATCGTAATCGCGCCCGGCCACGTCATCGAGAATTTGTTCGCGCGACCGCACCCGCCCACGCGCACGCGTGAGGCTAAGCAGCAGATCGAATTCCAGCGAGGTCAGCTTCAGCGGCGCATCACCCAGCGCGGCCGTTCGTGAGCCGGGAGAGAGGACAAGTTCGCCATTGGTGAGATCGCCCTCGATGGATTCGCCGTCATTAGTCGCAGCCTCTGGCTTGGTTCGCCGCATCACCGCGCGCAGTCGCGCGAGCAGTTCGCGTGTGGAAAATGTTTTTGGCAGATAATCGTCCGCGCCAATTTCCAGCCCCACCACGCGGTCAGCTTCGTCGCCTCGTCCGGTGAGCATCAGCACGGGCACGTTGGATTGATGGCGGATGGCTTTGAGTACTTCAAAGCCATCCATGCCCGGCAGCATGACATCCAGGATCACAGCGCGGTAATCGCCGGCGAGTGCCATTTCCAACCCCTCCGGCCCGGTATTGGCGGAAGCCACATCGTATCCCAATGGCTCCAAATAATCGCGGATCAACTCGCACAGCTTGGGGTCATCATCGATGATGATGATTGGCGTGGCCACCCGGGAATTTCCCGGCTGAGCGGCCACTGACTGGCTGTCCATCGCTTGACTCATTTTCTTGAACAGGAATAGTCTACCCGTTTCCACGTGTGATTTCCCTGAACTTTACAACATTTTACAATTATCAGGCCCAGTTCACACAACCCCTTTACATCCATTGGGTCTAATTTAGCAAGCAGATGCGATGCAGCCAATTCAATTGAAGGAAAAACGATGAGCACAATGAGCACGATGATGGTGGGAATGGCCGATTGCGCAATTCGCAGTGATGGCGATGTGGAAAACGAATCGGATGAATCGGATGCAACAATTCTCCGCAGAATCCAGAAAGGCGAGCCGGAGGCGTTTGAAATTCTGGTGGCTCGGTACAAGAACCGGGTGTTCGGAATCCTCACCCATTACGAGCGCGACCCGCACAAGGTGGAGGATCTCGCGCAGGACACTTTCCTAAAGGCTTGGCGCAACTTGAAACAATTCCGCGCCAAATCCCCCTTCGAACATTGGCTCTCCCGCATTGCCAGCAACGTGGCGCGCGACCACCTGCGGCGCATCCAGCGGCGCATTCGCGAAACCAGTTTTGAGGATCTTGGCGAAGGCTCCATCGATTGGCTGAGCACCGGCAACATCGACCGCCAGCTTAAGGTGCACGAAGCGCGCCAACTGCTCGAGTATGCCATGAACGCCCTCACCCCCCTCAGCCGCGTGATCCTCACCATGCGCGAGATCGAAGGTCGCAGCCTCAAGGAAGTCAGCAAATTTACCGGTCAATCCGTCGACTCCGTGAAAGT